>NZ_DAMCCR010000029.1:0-43610 GCF_032058845.1 Pseudomonas sp.
AATCATACAGCGTTACAAACCGCTGTCAACCACCTTTTTCACCGCTGCCGATCAGGAGATCGAAGCACTTCCAGCACCGAAGAAACATCCAACTCGTTGAATCTCAAGGAGTTTTTCGTTCCGTTTGCCCTGGAAGTGGTGCGCAGTATAAAGACATTCGCAGAGCGGTCAAGCACTTATTTCGTGACTGCATGCACATTCGCACCAAGGGCTGAGCCGGGCCAAATCCATGCTAGTTGCAGGTGGGCGAGAGGATGCGCACTATAGTGCGCACCTTCGCCCCTATCAGGATGGTTTCATCTTCATGAACAGCTCCCCCCGCAGCCTGGCCGGCATTCTATTCCCCGTTGGCCTGCTGTTAATAGCCATGCTTTCGATACAGTCCGGAGCATCGCTCGCAAAAAGTCTTTTTCCGCTCATTGGCGCTCAGGGAACCACTGCATTGCGACTGATTTTTGCCAGTGTGATCATGGTGCTGCTTCTGCGCCCCTGGCGTGCGCGCCTGGACAGGGCCACGCTTCGTAGCGTGATTATCTATGGCATGGCCCTGGGCGGCATGAACCTGCTCTTCTATATGTCTGTACGCACCGTACCGCTGGGTATTGCCGTAGCGCTCGAGTTCACTGGCCCCTTGGCCGTGGCGTTGCTGGCTTCACGTCGACTGGTCGACTTCATCTGGATCGCGCTGGCAGTGACTGGACTGTTGATGCTCATCCCTCTGGGCCATACCAACGCAGCGATCGACCTTCGCGGCGCAGCCTATGCGCTGGGCGCAGGGGTATGCTGGGCGCTTTACATTCTTTACGGACAGAAGGCCGGCGCCGAGCACGGCGTGCAGACTGCCGCCCTGGGCGTGGTGATCGCAGCCTTGTTTATCGCCCCAGTGGGTATCGTCCATGCAGGTAGCGCGTTGCTCGATCCGGCAATCATTCCTGTTGCCATTGGCGTGGCCGTACTATCAACCGCCCTGCCCTACAGCCTGGAAATGATTGCACTGACACGGCTGCCAGCACGCACTTTCGGTACATTGATGAGTATCGAGCCCGCCATTGCAGCGCTATCTGGACTGATCTTTTTAAGCGAAATGCTGACCAACACTCAGTGGCTGGCTATCTTGGCCATTATCGTCGCTTCGGTGGGTGCCACCCTGACGATGCGCAGAGAGACAGCAGTGGCGATACCGGCTGATTGACATGAGAAATGTTTGCATTTAAAACAAGTCGATCAGCGCTATCAGGATCGGACCCTACGCCATCAACCGTTTTAATTCGTTACGATCAACGCGAGCCCCATCGCAGCGATAAAGCAACGCTGCGATCACTAGAATGTCAGGCTTTGCACCTGGCAAGTATTAAGGACAGGAATGAAACGTATCATCCTTATCCTGGCGATCCTGACAGCAACTGGATGCGCCGCAAACGCGCAGACCGAAGTCAAGCGGGGCAAAAAAGGCCTGCATATCGATTGTTCAGGGCTCACCTCCTCCTGGGAGAAGTGCTATAGCAGGGCCATGAGCGCCTGTAGCCCGAAAAATTACAAGGTGATTGCCCGCTCGGGTAATTCGGAGGGAGAGCCTGGCGACTATCTGTTCGGCATCAACCCAGCTGGCTATACCAGTCGCAGCATGATCGTCATCTGTCGCTAAGTGAAACAGAGGCAGCCCGGTGGGCTGCCTTGAACCCGCGCTCATATCCTTTGCGTGCGCCGCTCCAGCCAGATCAATGCATCGCTTTCAAGCAAAGGCGCCAATCGCTGAAACACAAGCTCATGATAAGCGTTCAGCCAGGCCCGCTCGCTGACATCCAGCAGATCCGCAAGCAGGCAGCGCGTGTCGATCGGACATAATGTCAGTGTCTCGAAATCAAGAAATGCGCCAAAGGCGCTGTTGCCTGCATCGCGAGTCGCCACCAGGTTTTCGATGCGCACACCCCATTGCCCCGGTCGATAGGTTCCTGGCTCGATCGAAGTGATCATCCCAGTACGTAATGCCGTTTGGGCGCAAGGCGTGGCGCGATAGGAAATGACCTGCGGCCCTTCGTGCACATTAAGGAAGTACCCCACTCCATGGCCGGTGCCATGCCCGTAGTCGACCTGCTCAGCCCACAATGGCGCACGGGCGATGGCGTCCAGCAAGGGCGACGCGATCCCCTCAGGAACACGGGCTCTGGACAAGGCGATTACCCCTTTGAGCACCCGCGTGCAGTCATGCCGCTGCTCCATGCTGGGCGTTCCCACAGGCACCATACGCGTGATGTCAGTTGTGCCACCCAGGTATTGCCCGCCTGAATCGAGCAACAGCAGGCCATCACCCTGTATCCGCGCATGAGCGTGTGCAGTAGCGCGATAGTGAGGCATTGCTCCATTGGCATTGAACGCGGCGATGGTCGCAAAGCTGGGCGAGATGAAATCCTTGCGCCGGGCACGTGCAGCAGTAAGGTGCTCATCCACGGTGAGTTCGGTCACATCACCACGGCCGAGATTCGATTCCAACCAGGCAAAAAATTCACACAACGCAGCGCCATCCTGCTCCATTGCATGTCGGACATGATGAAGGTCCTGTTCGGACTTGCGCGACTTGGACAAGTGCGTCGGGTTAGTGGCTTCGACCAACTCCACACCAGGCTGCAGGTTGCCGATCAGGCCCATGGTCACTCGCGCCGGGTCGATCAGCAGCCGGGTGGCGGGTGCAAGCGACCGTAGCGCTCCAGCGATATCTGCGTAGTCGCGGATCTCGATCCCATCGCCCTCCAGAATACGACGAAGCGGCTCGTCGAGCTTGGTGGCATCCACGAACAACGTTGCACGCTGAGGCTCAATCAGGGCGAACGACAGGAAAAGCGGGTTGTAGGACACATCACTGCCACGAAGATTGAAGAGCCAGGCGATGTCATCGAGCGCTGCAATCACATGTGCATCCGCGTTACGCGAACGCAGGGTCTCGCGCACGGTTGCCAGCTTGGCAACTCGGCCGAGCGTGGCATAAGGAAACTCATGCTCGTAGACCGGAAAACCTGGCAGTGGCGGCCTGTCCAGCCAGACCTCATCAAGCAGGTCAACGTCGGTTTGCAACGTGACATCGCGAGCCTGTAGCTGGGCCTGCAAGTCGCGGCCGCTGGCCAAAGCCATGACAGCCCCGTCGACGCTGACAACGCTCGCGGACGGGATATGCTCAACCAGCCATTGGCTGGGCGAAAGCTGCTCCGAGCTGTACTTGATCAATGTGACGCCGGTGCCGGCGAGTTCCACAGCCGCCTGCTCCCAGTAACGGCTGTCGGCCCACAACCCTGCGAACTGCGCGGTAATGATCAACGTGCCGACAGACCCATGGAAGCCCGACAACCACTGACGGCCCTGCCAGTGCTCAGGCAGGTATTCTGAGAGGTGAGGATCTGCCGACGGTACCAGCAAGGCGTCGACACGCCTGCGCCGCATGACTTCGCGGACGCGCTCAAGGCGCTGGGGCACCGCCTGTGAAACAGGGAACTGATTGCTCATGCACACTCCGACTCCAGTTTGATCGAGGTGCCTACTCTAGCAGCCCGACATGCGCCTACATCCTGCACTCGGCACAGGCTGTCGCATACGGCAAATTCGACAGGATTAAGAGCCTTTTCCTACAGAGACTTCGCTTCGAATGATGACTATCACCGAATAGCACTGCGCCCATTGCAAATCAGGGAGTCAGGGTAGGCGTGGACACCTCAAGCGTTACACGCCTCGAGCACAGGTTCGCCCCACGATTGAGAAGCAGTGTGCCTGCACCGCAGATCAAGTGACTCATACGACGCAAAACGCACACTACTAGAGCGATACTGGAGCAGCATCTGACAAAAACCGGTACCGCTGAAGAACTCGTCGCCGAAAACCCCTTCTGCGCGTGATCGCCAGCGAAGGCTTTGCAACACCCGCCGACCGTCGTCACTGGCCTGTACCTCCGCCCCAAGCAAACCCTGGTGTGTTTGCAGCAGAGCCTGGCACTCCCGCAACAACGCTTGCGCCAAGCGCTCCTGGCACACCGGCGCAACACAGTATTCGATCAGTTGGGTGAAGCGAGGTGAGTCAGGCCTGGCCATCATCGACAGTCTCCTTGGAAGGGGCATTCGAAACAAAGGCAGGCAGGATAGAACCTCAAGCAAACCTGAGGTCAACACCCGGGAACGCTATCGGAGCTGGCGAATCCGAAGGGCTTCAGATCACCACGTTACGCACAAAGCGCACTTGAACGCTGTCGACATTCTTATAGCTATAAAAGCAGTTACTGGCGAAAACGAAGAACTCTCCGGCCCTTAGCGTGCGTTCCACGCCCTCGAGCACCAGCGTTAGGCAACCCTCGGCAACATAGATCTGTTCGCTCCATCCATCGGCATCTGCCTCACTGACATAATGCTCGCCCGGCTCAAGCCGCCACTCCCATAGCTCCACCTCTCGACTGGCCGGGCTGGTCCCGAGCAAAACAGCTTTGCTGCCCGCCTGGCCTGCCCACGCCAGCTCATCGATACGACCACGGTCTCGCTGCTCTGCAGCCTGGATGAGCTGGCTGAATGGAACCTGGAGCGCACTGGCCACGCGATCAAGCGTGGCGAGGCTGACGTTCTTTTCACCTGCCTCGATGGCGACAAGCATGCGTCGACTCACACCAGAGCGCTGGGCAAGTGCGGACTGGCTCAGTCCGGCGGCGCAACGCAACTGGCGGATGTTGTGGCTGACATGCTGCAACACGGAGCCTGGATGCTCGGTAGGCTTGGACAAAGGTTTGCTCACTGGTCGAGATTGCGCAGTATACTGCGCACTTTGCGGCGATTGTGCGCCGCGTCTGCCGAGCGTGCAAGCCCATGACCGATCCCACCCGCAGCCAACGCCTGCGTCCCTCTCTGCGCCTGAGCAAGGCAGAGGCCGTGCTGGTCTTCATTACCTTGCTTTGGGGCGGTACGTTCCTGCTGGTGCACAACGTCATGAGCGTCAGCGGGCCGATGTTCTTCGTCGGTCTGCGCTTTGCGGCAGCAGCCGTATTCGTTGCCTTGATCAGTTGGCGCAGCCTGGCTGGCGTGACGCTGCTCGAGCTCAAGGCAGGCATGCTGATCGGAATCACCATCATGCTTGGCTACGGCCTGCAGACCATGGGGCTGCAAACGATTACCAGCAGCCAGTCGGCCTTCATCACCGCGCTGTATGTGCCGTTCGTGCCACTGCTGCAGTGGGTGGTGCTCGGGCGCCGACCTGGGTTGATGCCCAGCCTGGGGATCTGCGTGGCATTCCTGGGGCTGGTGCTGCTGGCAGGACCTGAAGCCGGCGCGATGCACCTGAGCAGCGGCGAGCTGATCACGCTGGTGAGCGCCGTGGCGATCGCTGCGGAAATCATTCTGATCAGCCGCTATGCCGGCAAGGTGGATGTGCGCCGGGTGACGGTCGTACAGCTGGCGACTGCGTCGTTGCTGTCTTTCATGATGATGGCGCCGCTGCAGGAGTCGCTGCCCGCCTTCTCGGGACTGTTGGTGTACAGCGCACTCGGGCTTGGCGCAATGAGTGCCGTCATTCAGGTCGCCATGAACTGGGCGCAGCAGTCGATCTCCCCCACTCGGGCCACCTTGATCTATGCAGGAGAGCCGGTCTGGGCCGGGGTCTTTGGCCGGTTGGCGGGTGAGCGTCTGCCGGGCATGGCGCTGGTGGGCGCTGGCCTGATCGTGCTGGCGGTCGTGGTGAGCGAACTCAAGCTACAACGACGCTCCCGCCCTGAGAAACAGATTGAACCCAGCCCTTGCTGCGAGGACAAAACGTAGCAGCGCTCCCATGCCAGCCGCGCCACCTCGTAAAGAAATGTCATAAAAAAACAGAAGGATGCTGCCGGTTTGTAGGATTCTGCGACAGGTTACGTGTTGGTGATCAGCAACCCGGCACGTATTATTCTTTGCAAACTCCTGCCGATTGGAACGCTATGTCCTTGATAGTGCTATTGCTTCTGCCCTTCATAGGCAGTTGCCTGGCGGCCGTCCTGCCGCACAACGCGCGCAACGCCGAGTCCATTCTTGCGGGCCTCGTGGCACTGGTCGGTACCGTTCAGGTAGCGTTCATGTATCCGCAGATCGCCGATGGTGGAGTCATTCGCGAAGAGTTCCTGTGGCTGCCGAGCCTCGGACTCAACCTTGTCTTGCGCATGGATGGCTTCGCCTGGCTATTCAGCCTCCTGGTGCTGGGCATCGGTACATTGGTGTCGCTGTATGCGCGCTACTACATGTCCCCCCAGGATCCAGTGCCACGCTTCTTCGCCTTCTTCCTGGCGTTCATGGGTGCGATGCTCGGCCTGGTGATCTCCGGCAACCTGATCCAGCTGGTGTTCTTCTGGGAACTGACCAGCCTGTTTTCCTTCCTGCTGATTGGCTACTGGCACCATCGCGCCGATGCCAGGCGTGGCGCCTACATGGCTTTGATGGTGACCGGCGCGGGGGGACTATGCCTGCTGGTCGGTGCGCTGCTGCTGGGCCACGTGGTAGGCAGCTACGACCTCGACAAGATCCTGAGCGCAGGTGACCTGATTCGTCAGCACGCGCTGTACCCAGTGCTGCTGCCTTTGATCCTCATTGGCGCGTTGAGCAAGAGTGCACAGTTCCCATTCCATTTCTGGCTGCCTCATGCAATGGCGGCGCCCACACCGGTCTCCGCCTATCTGCACTCGGCAACCATGGTCAAGGCCGGAGTATTCCTGATGGCGCGTTTCTGGCCGGCGCTGTCAGGCACAGACGAATGGTTCTGGATCGTCGGTGGTGCCGGCGCCTGCACCTTGCTGCTGGGCGCCTTCGCGGCCATGTTCCAGAACGACCTCAAAGGCCTGCTGGCCTACTCGACAATCAGCCACCTGGGCCTGATCACTTTGCTACTGGGCCTCAACAGCCCACTGGCGGCGGTGGCGGCCGTGTTCCACATTCTCAACCACGCCACGTTCAAGGCCTCGCTGTTCATGGCGGCAGGCATCATCGACCATGAGAGCGGCACGCGCGACATCCGCCGCCTGAGTGGCCTGATCCGACTGATACCCTTCACCGCCACACTGGCCATGGTCGCCAGTGCGTCCATGGCCGGGGTGCCGTTGATGAACGGATTCCTTTCGAAAGAGATGTTCTTCGCCGAAACGGTGTTTATCAGCTCCTCGGTGTGGGTCGAAACGGCGCTGCCGGTCATCGCCACACTGGCCGGCACGTTCAGCGTGGCCTACGCCCTGCGGTTCACGGTCGACGTGTTCTTTGGACCTCCAGCCAAGGACCTCCCGCACATTCCCCATGAGCCTCCGCGCTGGATGCGTGCTCCGGTCGAACTATTGGTGCTGACGTGCCTGGTGGTCGGCATTTTCCCGGCTCAATCGGTTGCCCCCCTGCTTGCTGCCGCCGCATTGCCCGTGGTCGGTGGACCACTCCCTGAATACAGTCTGGCCATCTGGCATGGTTGGAATGCGCCCATGATCATGAGCCTGGTGGCCATGTCGGGCGGGATCATCCTTTACCTGCTGCTGCGCAAGCAGCTGCGTCGCGGTCGTTTCCCCTATCCTCCCCTGATCGAGCGCTTCAATGGCAAGCGCATGTTCGAGCGAGGCCAGGTGCACCTGATGTTGCTGGCGCAGCGCACTGAGCGCCTGCTGACCAGCCGGCGCCTGCAAACCCAGTTGTTCATGCTGGTACTCGCCGCCTTCCTGGCCGGGCTCACACCGATGCTCTACAGCGGCCTGACCTGGGGGGAGCGTCCGAAGATCCCAGGGTCCGGGGTGTTTGTCGCGCTCTGGCTGATCGCCATCGCCTGCGCCATTGGCGCGGCCTGGCAGGCCAAGTATCACCGCTTGGCGGCCCTCATCATGGTCAGCGTCTGCGGCCTGATGACCTGCATCACATTTGTCTGGTTTTCCGCGCCGGACCTTGCTCTCACTCAACTGGTGGTCGAGGTGGTCACCACCGTGCTGATCCTGCTGGGTCTGCGCTGGCTGCCACGGCGAATCGCCGGGGTGTCACCCTTGCCGGGCAGCCTGGATCGTGCCCGTATGCGGCGCGTACGTGACCTGGTACTGGCTATTCTGGTCGGCGGCGGCATGGCCTTGCTGTCGTACGCGATGCTGACCCGGCCAACGCCTAACGTGATCTCGTCGTTCTACCTCAGCCGGGCCCTCCCGGAGGGTGGCGGTACCAATGTGGTCAACGTGATGCTTGTGGACTTCCGCGGCTTCGATACCCTGGGCGAGATCACGGTACTGGTGGCGGTCGGGCTTACGGTGTTTGCCCTGTTGCGCCGCTTCCGGCCGCCCAAGGAAAGCATGCAGTTGCCCGCTCAGCAGCGGCGCCTGGCACCTGACGTGATCACTGATCTGGTCAACCCGCGCCATGCCGCGGATACCGCGCTGGGCTTCATGATGGTGCCCGCGGTGCTGGTGCGTCTGCTCCTGCCCATGGCGCTGCTGGTGTCGATGTACCTGTTCATGCGTGGGCACAACCAGCCGGGGGGTGGTTTCGTCGCGGGTCTGGTGATGTCGGTTGCGTTCATCCTGCAATACATGGTGGCTGGTACGCAGTGGGTCGAGGCGCAGATGAGTCTTCGGCCGCTGCGCTGGATGGGCGTCGGCTTGCTGTTCGCGACGCTGACGGGTGTCGGCGCCATGGCCTTCGGCTATCCATTCCTGACCACCCACACTGCTCACTTGAACCTGCCGCTGCTTGGCGAGCTGCACGTGGCAAGCGCCCTGTTGTTCGATGTGGGTGTGTTCAGCGTGGTGGTGGGTTCGACCCTGCTGATCCTCACGGCCCTCGCGCACCAATCGGTTCGTGCCTATCGCCCGGGCGGACCGGCCAAATCCAGCCAAGCGGGAGCTGCCTGATGGAAGAAGTGATTGCTGTAGCCATCGGCGTGCTCGCCGCATCAGGTGTATGGCTGATTCTGCGTCCGCGAACGTATCAGGTCATCATGGGCCTGTGCCTGCTTTCGTACGGGGTCAACCTGTTCATCTTCAGCATGGGCAGCCTGTTCATTGGCAAGGAGCCGATCATCAAGGAAGGCGTAACCCAGGACCTGCTGCATTACACCGATCCTTTGCCACAGGCACTGGTACTGACCGCCATCGTCATCAGCTTCGCCATGACCGCACTGTTCCTCGTGGTCATGCTGGCCTCCAGAGGCCTGACCGGGACCGACCACGTCGATGGCCGGGAGCGTGAAGAATGACCGTGATGAACCAGCTGATCGCCCTGCCGATCCTGTTGCCGCTGCTGACCGCTGCGCTGATGCTCATGCTTGGAGAGAAGCATCGTCAGCTCAAGGCCCGCGTGAACCTGCTGTCCAGCACGGCAGGGCTGGCGGTAGCGGTGACGCTGCTGTTGTGGGTGAAAAATCAAGGCGCCGCTGAGTCGATCGGGGTCTATTTGCCGGGCAACTGGCCGGCACCGTTCGGCATCGTGCTGGTGCTCGATCACCTGTCTGCACTGATGCTGACGCTGACGGGCGTGATCGGGGTCAGCGCATTGCTCTTCGCGCGCGCGCGCTGGGCCAATGCCGGCGCCAGCTTCCATGCACTGTTTCAGATTCAGCTGATGGGCTTGTACGGTGCCTTTCTGACCGCCGACCTGTTCAACCTGTTCGTGTTCTTCGAGGTGTTGCTGGCGGCCTCCTACGGTTTGATCCTGCATGGCTCCGGGCGCGCTCGGGTGAAGGCGGGGCTGCACTACATCGCCATCAATCTGTTCGCTTCCTCTCTGTTTCTGATCGGCGCCGCCATGCTCTATGGCGTCACGGGCACTCTGAACATGGCCGATCTGGCGTTGAAGATCCCGCTGGTGCCCGAAGCCGATCGCGGCCTGCTGCATGCGGGCGCTGCAATCCTGGCCATGGCGTTCCTGGCCAAAGCGGGTATCTGGCCGCTGAACTTCTGGCTGGTGCGTGCCTACGCCTCAGCCAGTGCGCCAGTGGCGGCGTTGTTCGCCATCATGACCAAGGTGGGCCTGTATGCCACGCTGCGCCTGTGGACGCTGCTGTTCTCCGGCCAAGCAGGGGCTTCGGCGTATTTCGGCGGCCAGTGGCTGGTCTACGGTGGCTTGGTGACCCTCGCGGTGGCGGCCGTGTCACTGCTGGCGGCGCAGCGGCTGGAGCGCATGGCAGCGTTGAGCATCCTGGTGTCGGCAGGCACTCTGTTGGCCGCGATCGGCTTCGGCCAGCCGGTGCTCACCGGCGCGGCACTGTTCTATCTGGTCAGCTCCACCCTGGCGCTGAGCGCATTGTTCCTGCTCGCCGAGCTGATCGAGCGATCGCGCTCAGCCAACGAACAACCGCTGTACGAGGAGGAAGACGCCCTGCCCTCCCCGCTCGAATCGCTGCATCCGCCCAAAGGCATCAACCTGGATGACAATCAAAAGGCGGTTATCGGTCAGATCATCCCCTGGACCATGGCATTTCTGGGCTTGAGTTTCATTGCCTGCGCGCTGTTGATCATCGGCATGCCGCCGCTGTCTGGCTTCATCGGCAAGCTGGGACTGATCAGCGCCCTGTTCAACCCTCTGGGCCTGGGCATCGCGCCGCAACAGCCGCTGCCGCCTGAGGGATGGTTGCTGGTCGGGCTGCTGATACTCTCCGGCCTGGCATCACTGATCGCCTTCGGCCGGGTTGGCATCCAGCGCTTCTGGAAACCGGAGGAACGCCCATCACCGGTACTGCGTCGCTATGAGTGCCTGCCCATCGTGATTCTGCTGGGTTTGTGTCTGGCACTGAGCTTCAAGGCCGAGCCGCTACTGCGCTACACACAGGACACGGCGGCCAGCCTGCGAACTCCCGAGCGCTATATCGATGCGGTAATGTCGAGCAAACCCTTGCCAGGACCCACGACTCAACGCTCTGAGGTACAGCCATGAGCCGTCTGTTCCCTGCACCCTTATTGTCCGTTGCCCTGTTCGTCCTGTGGCTTCTGCTCAACCTGTCGGTCAGCCCGGGCAATATTCTGCTGGCCGCCGGCCTGGCGTTGTTTGCGCCGCTGCTGCTGGCGCCACTGCGCCCCCAGCATGCGCACGTGAAGCGTCCATGGGTCGTGGTGAAGTTGGTCGCAAGAGTCGGCATTGACGTCATTCTCTCGAATATTCAGGTGGCGACCGGGGTTCTGCGCATGGGTTCGCGCCCGCCGCGCTCGGCGTTCGTGCATGTGCCTCTCGATCTGCGCGAAGCCCATGGCCTGGCTGCACTGTCGATGATCACCACCGTAGTGCCGGGAACTGTCTGGTCGGAGCTGGCGCTCGATCGCAGCGTGCTGCTGCTGCATGTATTCGATCTCGAGGACGAAGCCGCCTTCATCGAGCATTTCAAGCGGGTGTATGAACGTCCACTGATGGAGATCTTCGAATGACCGGAGTGCTTGCCAATGCCGTGCTTGCCAGCCTGTTCATCATCATCATCGCCATGTGCCTGACACTGGTGCGGCTGTTTCGCGGCCCCTCGGCCCAGGACCGGGTCCTGGCGCTGGACTACCTGTACATCCTGGGCATGTTGATGATGCTGGTGCTGGGGATTCGCTACGCCAGTGACACCTACTTCGAGGGCGCGCTGCTGATTGCGCTGTTCGGTTTCGTAGGGTCGTTCGCACTGGCCAAATTCCTTCTGCGAGGCGAGGTGATCGAATGACCGAAACCGTTGAATTGTCGTTCTGGCTGGAGGTCACTACGGCCGCGCTACTGCTGTGCGGCAGCCTGTTCGCCCTGCTTGGCGCATTGGGGCTGGTGCGCCTGAAAGACTACTTCCAGCGCATGCATCCGCCAGCGCTGGCATCAACGCTGGGTGCGTGGTGTGTGGCGCTGGCTTCGATCCTGTACTTCTCCAGTCTCAAGCAAAGCCTGGTTCTGCATGCCTGGCTGATCCCGATTTTGCTGTCGATCACCGTACCTGTGACGACACTGCTGCTGGCGAGGGCAGCGCTGTTTCGCAAGCGGGCTGCAGGGGATGACATGCCTGAAGAGGTCAGTGGGCGTGATGGCGGCAACTGAGAGGTTCAGGCCGACGTCAGCCGTTGCAGCTCACGTCGTACGGCCGTAGCGAAAGCCGGCGGGCTCAACCCGTAGAGCTGCGCCGCTACCCAGTCAAACCACTGGCCTTGCAGCACGGTTCGCTGCGCCAGCCATTGCTCAGCGATGACCCTGGCGTGCGCATGATAGTCCTCAACGGATCCCTGCGGCAGGCGCGGGACAGGCTCGCACATCACTCACTGGCCTTGAATGTGGTGAGTTCGCCCTTGCGCCATTTAGCCACTTTGCCGATAACGCCCTTGAGCAATTTGCCCAGGCCCTCAGGTATCTGCTGGTGCGCGGCGAAGACCATCAGCACGCCGTGCGCCTCGCGGAAAACGATGCCGTTGCCTTCGGGCACGGAGACAAAAGCATAATCCCCTACCCCATAGACATTGAACTTGATGTCGCGAAAGCGCAGTTCCAGTTTGCCGCCGTCCCGGCTGGGCAAAACGGCAGCCCGCAGGTGATCGCCTACCTTGAGTTCAAGACCCTGTTTGTCATCGACGACCAGGGCGCTCTCAAGATCGACCTCAGCCATGTACAAACCGTCTGGACCCTGCTCACTGATGTAAACAAAACGCCCCTGGAACAGTTTGACGAGTTGGGCGCGCAGATCACCCAAGACAAACAATGCATGTGTATCCAGCGTACTGACTGCCAATTGAGAAATCCTCGAAACGGTTGCACCCATCGCTTGGGCAGCGCTCGCGCGCAGGCTTGGCGGCGGGACTTCAAGTTGAATGCGGGAGACTACTAATCAGTGCGTAAAGCGTCTGTCGCAGTAAGCAACGAGACTCGCAGGAATGATTACATCCTTCGCCAACTTCTTTTACCTGACCAGGCTGGCGGCGTTTTCGGGCCGAACAAAGCGCAATGTCTGACAACAGCTGCGTCAGGAAAGATGCGTAGATGTGTCCGGTTTGCACCCACGAGCATCTGGTGATCATCTACACGTTCCGGGAAAAGAATATGCACGAAAAGACCGAAATTCGTCGAGAGGAAACGAGTGTTTCCTACGCCCTGCACCGCGTGAACTTACCACGTTTCATTGTGATCCCCGCCGGCATCGACTTTTTCCACGTCAAGGAAAGCGCCACGGGCAGGGTCAAGGGGTTTCGCCGTCTGCACCTGGATGCCTGTCAGCTGGCCAGATGGCTGGATCGCTCAGCAAGGCCCTGCCAATGACGACGATAGCGTACGGCCGGACGTTGAAACCCTCTGCACACAAAAGCCCCAGGGATCACTCCTTGGGGCCTTTGCGCTTGAGCATTCAGACCTGGCGCAGGTGACGGTCGAGCTGCTCGTGGCGCTCTTGAGCCTCGATGCAATACTTGGTCGTGGGGCTGATCAGCAGGCGCTGCAGGCCGATGGGCTCGCCGCTGTCATCGCACCAGCCGAAGCTTTCGTCCTGAATGCGGCCCAGCGCCATTTCGAGTTGCGGCAGCAGACGCTGATCGCGCTCGATGGCATTGACCAGCCAGTGTCGCTCTTCCTCGACGGAGGCAACGTCGGCAGGGTCTGACGGCGTATCCAGACTCTCGATGGTGGTACGGCTCAGCTCGATACGCTCATGGGTATCCACTTTCATCGCTTGCAGCAGCGAGGTGAAGTAACCGAGCTGATCGGCATTCATGTAGTCATCGGCCGACATGGCCAGTAACTGTTCCTTGGTCATCGACTTCTCTATGAAAAAAGGTGCATTTGGGCGATCCGGGGGTCGCCAGCGTCGCGCGCAGGCAACGGAATTGTTCAAGCGCCTAGCAGACGCTTGTTTGCAGGGGGCGGCAGTCTAAGGTGCCGCGTGCGAGTGGGCAACCTAAATGAGCGTAGGTGGTCGGAAAACGGCACATCCCGCCCTTGTAAATCAGCCTTTGAGCTGGGGAGCACAAGGCCTTGCTGCCGCCACTCAGCCCAGCAACTGGCTGAGCACTGCCCGCAGTTTGCCGGGTTTGACGGGTTTGTTGAGCAAGGGCGCATTGACGCGCTGCATGGCGCGCCGGCTCTGCTCACTCCGATCAGCGGTGATCATCACGGCGGCAATGGCTTGATCGAAATGGGTGCGCAGCGCCAGGATCACGTCACACCCGGTCACGCCATGGTCGAGGTGAAAATCGGCAAGCACCAGCTCTGGCGCGCGCCCTTGGAGCACGAGCAACGATTCCGCCAGATCGCTGGCGGTCACCACCTCGCACCCCCACTGCGCCAGGAGTGCGGCCATGCTCAGGCGGATGCTCAGCTCGTTGTCCAGCACCAGCAGGCGGCGCCCAGGCAGTGGATCGCCGAGCGTCGGCTGCGGGAGCGTCGGCACGGGCTGCGCGGGGCGCTCGGTGGACACCGGAATGTCGATACTGAACACAGAACCTCGTCCCGGCCACGATCGAACCCCCACCGGACACTGCAGGATCCGCGCAATCCGCTCGACGATTGCCAAACCCAGGCCAACGCCCTTGCGATCGGCTGCACGACCGACATCCAGCTGGTTGAACTCGAGAAAGATCGCCTGCAGACGATCCTGGGCGATACCACGACCGGTATCCCACACCTCGATGCGTAGCGTCTGACCGCGCAAGCGCCAGCCCAGCAGCACACGTCCCCGGTCGGTATAGCGGCATGCATTGCTGAGGAAATTGCGCAGGATACGCGTGAGCAGGCGCAGATCGGTCTGCAGCACCACCTGCCCGCCCCGGACCCGCAGGTGCAGGCCTGCAGCAGCGGCGACGGACTCGAACTCCGAGGCCAGCGGCAACAGGATTTCATCCAGGCGGTACAGGTCGAGGTCCGGCTGGATGCTGGCCTGGTCCAGGCGCGAGATATCCAGCAAGTCCGTCAACAGGTCCTCGGCCCCCTCCAGCGCCTGATGCGCACGCTCCACCAGCACCTGCTCGGCCGCAGCCAGGGTGCGCTCGCGCAGCGTCGAGATCAGCAGCCGTGCAGCATTGAGCGGCTGCAACAGGTCATGGCTGGCTGCGGCCAGGTACTTGTCCTTGCTCAGGTTGGCGGCCTGGGCGGCATCGCGCGCCTCGATCAGCTCATTGGTGCGCTCGGCGACCCGCTGTTCGAGCTGATCATTGAGTTGCTGCAGACGCTCCTGAGCAAGCTTGCGCTCGGTGATGTCGGCCACGAAGCCCTCTACCACGCCCTGCTCGTCAGGCCGCATGAGCAGGTTCATGAGTACCTCGACGCTGCTGCCGTCGCGTCGGCGCAGGCGGGTTTCATAGCCGAGCAAGGCCTGCTCACGCTGCAAGACCTCGACCACCCCCTGCAATTCCTGGCGACCGCCGACGAACAGCCGGCTGGCCAGTTCAGTGCGTGAAAACATCACCGCCAGCGGATCGGTGTAGCCGAGCATGCGCGCCAGCGCCGGGTTGGCAGCGCGCATGCCATCTTCCAGGCTGGCCTGGAAAATCCCGTGCACGGCATGTTCGAACAGCCATGAGTAGCGCTTGCGTTCGGCTTCGAGCTCTTCCAGGCGCACCGCAAGCTCAGGGTAGTGGCTCTTGCGCACGGTATGGTTGGACAGCCCGAGCAGGCCTGCCAGCGCAGCGCCAGTACGCGGCGATGCGTGTGAGGGCGCGTCACTGGAGGCCTCGACGCCCGGTTCAGAGCGCCTCGCCATACACCACCTCGACATCGCGCAGGCTCGAATTGCGCGGGTTGGTCAGAATGCACGGGTCGTCCATGGCATGGCGCGAGAGGAACGGGATGTCGCTGCTGCCGACGCCGTGCAAGCCGAGGGTTTCGTGGAAACCGACGGCCCGCTTGAGGGCGATCAGGTGCTCGACCAGACGCTGACGCACCTGCTGATGGTTCAGCCCACGGCAATCAATGCCCAGTGTCTGAGCGATGACCTTGAAGCGCTCGGGCGCGGCGCTGTAGTTGAATGCCACCACGTGCTCGACCAGCACCGCATTGCACAAGCCATGGGGCAGGTCGAGAAAACCACCCAGGCTGTGCGACATGGCATGTACGGCGCCCAGAATCGCGTTGGAAAAGGCCAGGCCTGCCTGCATGCTGCCGAGCATGACTTTCTCGCGCAGCGCCAGGTCGCCGGGCTGGGCAATCATCGCTACCAGATTGCCATTGATCAGGCGTATGGCCTCCAGTGCATGAGGGTCCGTCAGTGGCCCATGGCCCGTTGAAACGAACGCCTCGATGGCGTGCACCAACGCATCGATGCCGGTACAGGCCGAGAGGAACGGATCCATGCTCAAGGTGGTTTCCGGGTCGATCAGCGACACGTCCGGCACCACTGCCTTGCTGACGATGGAGAACTTCATGCGCTCCTGCTGGTTGGACAGAATGACGAACTGCGAGACATCGGCCGAGGTGCCGGCCGTGGTGGGAATCAGGATCAGCGGCGGGCTGGGTACGCGGATGGTGTCGACCCCTTCGAACTCGAGAATGTGCCGGCCATGGGCAACCACGATGCCGATGCCCTTGGCGCAATCCATGGGGCTGCCACCGCCGACGGCCACGATCACGTCACACTGCTCGCTGCGATAGCGCTCGGCGCCGGCCATGACTTCCTCGATTCGCGTGTTGGGCGAGACCTCGGTGTACAGGCAATAGCCGATGCCCTGGCCTTGCAGACTGGCTTCGACATCGGCCACCCACCCGGCCGCCACCACACCCGGGTCGCTGACCAGCAGAACCTTGCGCGCACCGAAGGTACGGGCGTAATTGGCGACATGATGTCGGCTACCGGCGCCAAAGATGATTTCAGGGGAAACGAACTTGCGCAACTGGCTGAGATTCGCGCTCATGCAACGCCTGCTTTTATTGTCGTTATCGAAAGATGGCCTGAGCCTAAGCCATCTTCCGCTATTTGCAATGCGACGTTCGGGGGGCGTTCCAGCACCGGCACTGACAATGCGGCGCCGGGTGCTGGGTGCAGAACGGATCATCGGTTGGCGAACTACATCGTCACTTCAACGCCGATCCGCAGAGTGATGAAGACGGGTTCCTTCCACACGCCTCAGCCTCCTCGAGCACCACAGGATTGCGCTGCCGTCAGGGATGCACGCGCGCAGCGGCAGGCTGGCGAGGCGGCCCTGCGGTGACGCGTCAGCGGTCCTTGAACTGCGCCTCACGCTTGGCGATGAACGCCGCCATGCCCTCTTTCTGGTCTTCGGTGGCAAATGCTGCATGGAACACTCGGCGCTCGAAGCGCACACCCTCGCTCAACGTCACCTCGAAGGCGCGGTTGACGCTTTCCTTGACCATCATGGTCACCGGAATCGACTTGCTGGCGATGCTGGTCGCCACCTTCAAGGCTTCGTCGAGCAACTCGGCCTGCGGCACGATGCGCGCCACCAGACCTGCGCGTTCGGCTTCCTCGGCGCCCATCAGACGACCGCTAAGGCACAGCTCCATGGCCTTGGCCTTGCCCACGGCGCGGGTCAGGCGCTGCGTACCGCCCATGCCCGGCAGCACGCCAAGGTTGATCTCCGGCTGACCGAATTTGGCAGTATCGGCAGCGAGAATGAAATCGCACATCATCGCCAGTTCGCAGCCGCCGCCCAGGGCGAAGCCCGACACCGCCGCGATGATCGGCTTGCGCCGATTGGCGATGCGATCGGCGTCGCTGAACAGGTCTTCGGTGTAGATCTGCGGGTAGCTGAGGTCTGCCATTTCCTTGATGTCGGCGCCGGCGGCGAAGGCCTTGGCAGAACCGGTCAGCACCACACAGCCGATCTGCGGATCGCGCTCGAGCTGGTCCAGAGCCTGGTTGATCTCCGCGACGATCTGCGCGTTTAGGGCGTTGAGGGCTTGCGGCCGATTAAGGGTGATAAGGCCAACTTTGCCGTGAATGTCCAGAATGATGCTTTCGAATGCCATGCAAGCTGCTCCTTCAAAGATTGCGCGCGATGACCATGCGCTGAATATCGCTGGTGCCTTCGTAGATCTGGCAGACACGGACATCACGGTAGATCCGCTCCAGCGGGAAGTCGCTCAGATAGCCATATCCACCCAAGGTCTGCAAGGCATCGGAACAGACCTGCTCGGCCATTTCCGAAGCGAACAGCTTGGCCATCGATGCTTCGACCAAGGCAGGACGCCCGGCATCGCGCAGCGCGGCCGCGTGCAACACCATCTGCCGCGCCACGGCAATGCGCGTGGCCATGTCGGCGAGGCGGAAGGCGACCGCCTGGTGCTCGATGAGCGGCTTGCCGAAGCTCTGCCGCTCACGGGCATAGTCGCGCGCCACCTCGAACGCCGCGCGGGCCATGCCGACCGACTGTGCGGCGATGCCCACACGACCGCCTTCCAGGTTGGCCAGCGCAATGCGATAGCCCTCGCCCTCCTCGCCCAGACGGTTGGCGGCCGGGACGCGCATACCCTGGAAATGCAACTGGCAGGTGTCGGAGGCGTGCTGGCCGAGCTTGTCCTCGACCCGGGCGACCTCGTAGCCCGGCGTGTCGGTGGGCACGATAAAGGCACTAAGTCCGCGTTTGCCCGCCGCGGGGTCGGTCACGGCGAAGACGATCACCACCCCGGCGTTCTGCCCGGATGTGATGAACTGCTTGCTGCCATCGATGATGTAGTGGTCACCGTCGCGTCGCGCTCGGGTCTTCAGCGCGCTGGCGTCGGAGCCTGCGTGCGGCTCGGTCAGGGCGAATGCGCCCAGCAGCTCACCCTGGGCCAGGGGGGTGAGAAAACGCTGTTTCTGCGCCTCGCTGCCGAAGTTGAGAATCGGCACGCAACCGACCGAATTGTGCACGCTCATGATGGTGGAACAGGCACCATCCCCGGCCGCGATTTCCTCCAGGGCCAAGGCATAGGCCACGTACCCGGTATCACTGCCGCCCCACTGCTCCGGCACCAGCATGCCGAACAGGCCAAGCGCGGCCATTTCATCGATGGCTTCACGGGGGAAGCGATGGGCTTTGTCCCACTGTTCGGCAAAGGGCTTGAGGCGTTCCTGGGCGAAGTCGCGGATCGCGTCAGTGATCTGTTGTTGCTCGTCAGTCAGCAGCATGGTTCACCTCAGTACAGGCATTCGACAGCGAGCGCCGTAGCCTCGCCACCGCCGATGCAAATGGCCGCAACCCCGCGGCGCAGGCCTCTCTGGCGTAACGCCGAAAGCAAGGTCACCAGAATGCGCGCGCCCGAAGCGCCGATCGGATGGCCCAACGCGCAGGCGCCGCCGTGCACATTGACCTTGTCATGGGGCAACTGCAGGACCTGCATGGCAGCCAGGGCCACGACGGCGAATGCTTCGTTGATTTCGAACAGGTCCACGTCATCCAGCGACCAGCCCGTGCGCCCCAGGAGCTGTTCGATGGCGCCGATGGGCGCGGTGGGAAACAACGCCGGCGCATCGGCAAACGCCGCATGCCCATGGATCACGGCCAAGGCTGCAAGCCCGCGCTGTTCGGCCTGGGAGCGACGCATCAAGACCAGGGCGGCCGCCCCATCGGAAATCGAACTGGCGTTGGCCGCCGTCACAGTGCCATCGGCGCGAAACGCCGGGCGCAGCTGAGGAATCTTCTCAAGGCGGGCTTTGGGTGGCTGTTCATCCTCGCTGATGATGCGGGTCTGCTTGCCTTCGGTGACCTGCACTGGGACGATTTCCGCAGCGAAGCGACCCTCGGCCATGGCCTGCTGGGCACGGGTCAATGATGCGATGGCGAAGTCGTCTTGGGCCTGGCGGCTAAAGCCATGGGTCTGGGCGCAATCCTCGGCGAACGTGCCCATCAACCGGCCCTTGTCGTAGGCATCTTCCAAGCCATCGAGAAACATGTGGTCGAGCAGCTGGCCATGGCCCATGCGGTAGCCGTTGCGCGCTTTGTCCAGCACATAGGGCGCATTGCTCATGCTCTCCATGCCGCCAGCGACCACCACTTGTGCGCTGCCGGCGAGCAGCAGGTCATGGCCCATGATCACGGCTTGCATGCCTGAGCCACACATCTTGTTCAGGGTGGTGCAGGTGGTGTGCTGGCCAAGGCCGGCGCCAAGCGCGGCCTGGCGCGCGGGAGCCTGACCGAGACCCGCAGGCAGAACGCAGCCGAAGAGCACCTGTTCGACCTCCGCCGGGTCCAGCGCCGCACGTTCAACCGCTGCGGCAATGGCAACGGCGCCGAGCTGCGGCGCCGTACGGGATGACAGGTCGCCTTGCAGGCCACCCATGGGCGTGCGCACGGCGCTGACGATGACGATGGGATCGTTGTGCAAGGTCATGATGGATTCCCCTTAGCGAGCGGCCATGCGCAGGGCGCCGTCCAGACGGATCACCTCGCCATTGAGCATGCTGTTTTCGATGATATGGCGCACCAGCGCCGCGTACTCCTGCGGACGGCCCAGGCGCGGCGGGAACGGTACGCCGGCCGCCAGCGAGCTGCGCACCTCTTCGGTCATGCCGGCCATCATGGGGGTCTCGAAAATCCCGGGCGCGATGGTCATCACGCGGATGCCATAGCGGGCCAGCTCTCGCGCTGCGGGCAGGGTCATGCTGGCGATGGCGCCTTTCGACGCAGCATAGGCGGCCTGGCCGATCTGACCATCGAAGGCCGCGACAGAGGCGGTATTGATGATCACGCCCCGCTCGCCATCAGCGTCCGCGCCGCTCTCGGCGATCGCAGCCGCGACCAGTCGCATCAGGTTGAAACTACCGATCAGGTTGACGTGGATGACCCGGGCAAAGCTGTCCAGCCCATGCGGGCCTTGCTTGCCCAGGACCTTTTCACCAGAAACGATGCCTGCGCAGTTGATCAGCCCGTGCAGGCGGCCAAACGCCTCAAGCGCCGCGTTGACTGCAGCCTGAGCGGCGTGCTCGTCGGTGATGTCGGCGACGGCAAAACGCGAATTATCGCCAAGCTGCCGCGCTTTGGCTTCGACGGCGGGGGCATCGCGGTCGACCAGCATGACCCGTGCACCCGCCTCGACCAGCATCTGTGCAGTCGCCGCGCCGAGACCCGAGGCCGCACCCGATACGAGGAACGATGTATTGCTGATGAGCATGTCCGTCATCCTTCAAGCCCGACGACGCTGGCTCATGAAGCTTGGGCTCTGAGGGAAAAAGTGCCACCGCCGTAGCCGGGATGTTCGCGCCGTGGGGCTGAGGGGGCAATGGCCAAAGCCGTCAGTCTGCGTGACGGCTTTGGCCACGTCGGCTCAGCCCGGCGGGGTTTCGGAGTCCAGCTCCTCCATCGCTTCCAATGTCAGTTGCAGGCGCAGCGCATCGAAGGCGCTGTCGCGTCGTACGCTGAGGGCATCCCATCGCTGGCGATACTCCTCACTGCTGAGGGCGTCCATCTGCTCATCCAGCAGCGACCCTTCCCGCTCGAAGGTTTCCTGCAACTGGCTGAACGCCTGCTCGTGCTGCGCTTGCAGATAGTGCTGCCAGAATGCACGCTGAGTCAGGCTTTCGGCCACCGCCTCACGGGTTTCACCACTGCGCACGAAATGCAGCGCATCCTGCAACTGAGCGGCGGTGACATTGGCGACCCGTTCGAAATACATGCTGGCGGGTTGCAGAGGAAGGTCCAAGGCAGCAGCCAGATTCACCCGGTAATAAAGGCTTACTTCGATCTCATCGACGGCACGCCCAGCCAGCTCACGCTGCTGCATGTCCTGGCGGGCAAACTGCTCGACGCGAGCCAGACGCCATAGACGGCGGCCCAGCGACAGCAGGCGCGCAGCGCGTTGCTCATCATCGGCGTCTGCATTGGCCTGGACCTCCAGGACCTGGACCTGCAGATCACTGAACCGCTCTGCCACGCTGTCGGCGCAGGTCAGTGGCTCGTTCGCCCGGTTGAAAATGATCTCACGCAAGCTAGCATCACTGTCCAGTGCCATCACCATCGACCAGACCTGCTCACTCAGATACGCTGGCGCCTGGGTGAAGTCCATCGTGCGTTGAAGCTGACCAAACAGGTCGAAAACGCCAGCACTGTCAGGCAGAGCCAGAAGACGATCCCAACGCAGGGCCTGCTCCGCCCTCTGCTCTGGGGCCAACCGCCCTAGCCACTCAGCACGCGCAGCGGCCGGTGACAGCCCCTCGGTAGGCAGATCCGGAAAGTCCTCATGGACCAGATCATGGGCACCGACGTTGAACAGAGCATCGCGTTGCTCAGTACTCAGCGGATTGTTCTCGACCATCAACGCACGGCGATAGGCAAGCGGCATGTTGAGGATAGCCTCGGGCACCTCGGTGAGGCGGTTGTTGCGCAGGTCCGCCGCTTCCAGGAACCCACACAGGTCCAGACCTGTCGGCCAGACACTCAGCTGGCAGTGGCGCAAGCTGATCCAGGAAATCCGTGGCAGGAAGTGGAAGCGCATCCGGAAGTCGCCAAGGGGGTTGTAACTCAGGTTGAGCAAAGACACGTTGTGGAGTGTGCTGAGCACCTCCTCACCTTCCTCATCCAGACGAATCCGATTGTGATCCAGATTCAATATGCGCAAGCGTCCAAGGTGGGACAGGCCCTCAGGGATATGACCCAGCTCATTGCTGCCCAGGTTGAGACGGCGCAGATTGCCGAACGCACGCAGAAAACTCGACGGCACCTCGCGCAGGGCCATATTGCGTAGAACGACGACCGAGACATGGTCGAACTCTATGCGGCTGGGCAATTCGGGCAAATTCCGCACGAGCATGCCGCTGAGGTCCAGACGCATCATGAAGCTCAGTCCATCGCCGCCCATTTCCAGAGGCCCCAGCATCCGCCAACCGTTGCGCAGGCGCTGTGCCAGCTGGTTGCGCCAGTGACGGATGCTGTCAGGCGACTGGGCGTTTTGCCAGCGGGTCATCGTGCGGTCCAGCAACCGGTATTGGCCTTCCTGTTCAAGCAACAGGTCGAAGGGGGAATCATGCGAATTCAGAACGACCTGGACATAGAGCCTGACCTCCTGATCATTGAGGCCGGGATACAGCGCCCGCACTCGATCGCGCAGCGCTCGGCCAGACGGTGATGGATGGCCTCTGCCACTGAGCAAATAGCCGACACGACCATCGCCCAATCGCCGACCAGGGTTGAACCACGGCGCCTCGACCCTCCACCCCAGCAGCTGCAGTCGACGGCTGACGGTCTCGGGCAACTGACGCAACAATTGGCTGCGAAGCTGTCTGGGTGCATCGGCCGGATCAAGCGCAAGGAGCTGGCGTTGTTGGGGTGTCAACAGCGCCGTGAGTGATTCGAACAGTCCTCCGGGCTCGGCTATCTCCAGCCCAACTGGTTGTTCCTGCGCGTCGTATACTTCGAAGCGACCAGCCCGATGTACTAGGATACGAAGCGCCTGCGGGTCCGCTTGAGGATCCATGATCGTCACTCGGCGGCCCCAGATCGCACCCTCCCTGACCTCGATATTCAACTGAGAAGGCCAATGCGGGAAGCGTCGTAGCAGGCAGATGGTCAGATCGGCGGTGTCATCGCTGTACTGGTCATCGAATGACAGGCCTTCGACAGCACCGCTCAAACGCGCCACTTGCCTCAGCGACCGTGCTTTGCGCGCCAGGGTAAAGGGTACACGCTGTTCCAGCAGTGCCAGCTGCCGCTGTACGTCGCTCACATCACGCGTCACGTCTTCGGCGTAGACGTCCGGCAAGCCGGGAAAATCTCGTTGCAGCAACTGGCGCAAGGGGTTTTCTGGCAATGGCGCTACGTTCAGATGATCGAACAACGACAGGCGCCAGCGCATCTGATTGGCCAGTATCGCCTCGCGCTGCGCTACGCTGTCGAGCCCGCGGATACCGGGTTGTGTCAAGCACCAACGCTGGATCTGCGCATCGGTGATCGGGCGCCCGTCTTCAAGGGCCGTGAAGAATTGATCGATACGCCGGCGCGTTTCAAAATGCCGCATCGTTTGCAGCAACGTCACCGGCAGCGGTCGATTTTCGACCACCAGGCCGCGCAACTCGTCAGTGTCCATCCCCGCAATTTGCAGTATCTGTTCTACCTCGTGGGGGTTGAGCGGCGGTTGCAGGGGCCATAGCGTATCGAGCATGCGCGCACGGTCATGCCACTCCAAAGGGCGCGTGAAATGCAACCGCCAGCCTCGCTGCCCATTGCTTTCGATGATCGGTCCATAGGCCTGCGGCCGTTGGGGATGCCGCAAGCGCCATGGCCCATCGCTGTCTGGGCGGTGTACTTCGTACCAGGCCTGTCCAATGCGTACCCACCGTTGCTCGCCCTCGCCATAGAGCCCGTCGGCCTGCAGAGGCGCCTGCGGGTTGGCGGTTTCATACGCGCTGGGATCTGCAGACCACAGGCGCTTCGCGCCGTTGTCCAGGGTCACGGGCTGCAAGCCATCGACCAGCGCACTACGGCTGAAGCCGCGTGCCACAAGCGTGCTCCCGCCCACGACGGCGGCGGTCACGGCCACTGTTTCTGCAACACCGAGAAAATGATCGAGCGCCTCATGTTGATGCCCTTGCGCCCAGTCCTGCACGCCCTCGAACACTTCAGACAGGACCTGTACGACCAATTGCCCGAGCAGCACGGCACCCACGACCGGAATGAAGAACCCCGCCAGGCCTGCAAGGCCGAGCCCTGCCGCTTCCCACTGCTCGCGGCGGTTTCTGGTGGCAGTGGCATCAGCCAGCGCGGTGGGCACCAGCAGCAACCGCGCATCCGTTTTCAGCCGTGCGACCTGAGAGGCCACCAGCGCGGCGAACGGGTCGCCCTCGATGGGAAGGGACTGTACCTGCAGATCAGGTACGTCATCTTTGAGTCGCAGCCTCAATTGCTGCAGAAAGGCTGCGCGCTCATCCAGGCCTACCAGCTGGCCGAACACCCGATGGTCATCCGCAGGCTGAAGGTCCGCCACCAGTGCTGCGCTGAGTTGCGTCCAGTCCGGGAACACACGAAATGCCTCATGACCGTCACTGGGCATGTACAGCACCACCCCACTTCTGTGCCCCTCAGCATCGAATAGCTCGATTGCCAACACCCCTGCCAGCAATCGCCCTAGCATCCGTACTTGAACAGGATTGGCTCGCAGGCAACTGTCGCACTCCACTTCGGCGCCAGAGCCCAGCGCGTGCAGCGCGGCACGCATCATGGTCGTCAATTGCCCCTTGAGCAGCCCAATCTCGATGGCCAACAAGAATCCTGCCCGCTTGTCTTCGGTCAACAGGCCCTGGGTTTGATCGGTGAACACCTGGTTCAGCAGCTGTTGGTAACCTGCGCCGGCATCCACTGCCCGGCATTGAGCGATCAAGGCGTCGGTGTCGGCATTGACGAGCTCGTAGGAGCCAGTGCGAACCAGACCGGTGCCACTGAAATAAGAGGTATTAGCCGCAAAGTTTTGCATGAGCCTGAGGAGTGCAGGCTCGCGCCGATAGTCGGGCTGCAGGATGGTCCAGCCAGGCAATGAAGTCGTCGGGATGCTGGGCTTGAGCACCAGCCAGTCCAGTTGCTCGATTGAGAGCCCCAGCGGTAGGAAGCTGGCAAGGCGGTGATTGAACTGCTGCCTCGCGAAGTCTTCGAGCGAGATGAGCCCGAGGGTGGCCTGACGCACACGCTGATGGCTCACATGATAGGCCCGGAAGCGGTCACGCAGATTGTTGATCTGGGCCGGCGTGGCGTCGATCAGCCAGGGTTTCAGCCGTTTCCTGATGAATCTGTCGGTCACGCTGAGGGGGGACGGTTGAGTCGAATCGGTCATGGCCAGCTCCTTGAAGAAAGGAGCGCGAGCGTGGGGAAGTCTGCAGGGCTACGGCAGTTGGAAAAATCACCGCGGGAGCTGCTGTTGCGGGGGCTCAGTTGAGCGATCGATAGTGACCGGGATTGCAGCCGAACCATTTGCGGAACGCTTTGTAGAACGAGCTGGCGTCGGCGTAGCCCAATCGTTCGGCCACCTCACCCATGGCCGTGCGCGGATCGGCCAGCCAGTGCAAGGCCAGTTCACGCCGTACGCTGTCTTTGAGGCCTTGATAACTCTGCCCTTCTTCCGCCAGCCGGCGGCGCAGCGTTGACGCCGACAGATGCAGGCGATGCGCCAAGCACTCGACGTCGGGCCATTCCATGGGGTCGAGGGACAGCAGGTCTGTACGAATGCGTCGCCCAAGGCTCGAAGGGTCACGGTAGCGAACCAGAATGTTGCCTGGGGCCTGAGCGAGGAACTGCTGCAAGTCTTCGGCACTGCGGCGGATGGGCTGGTCGAGACAATCACCCGCGACGATCATGCGTGTGCAGGGGCTGGCAAAACGCAGATTGTCCGAAAACATCACACGGTAGTCGTCGCAGAACGGCGGCTCGTCACAGCGCAGGTCCACCGCGAGAATGGGAATGCGCCGGCCTGCCAGCCAGCAGGCCAGGCCGTGGATGATCATCCAGAGCGTGAAATAGGCAAATGCACGTTGTGCGGTGGGCTTGGGCTCGTCGATGACCACCTGCGCTACGCTTTGCTGGCGCAACAGTCGCGGTTTCAGCGTATCGAGCGCCAGCGCCAGGTAGCCCAGCGCGGTATCGAGCCCGGCACCTACCGTGGGTTGCGCAAGGCTGACCCGAGCCATGAATGCCAGGCTGCCCGGTGGCAGCCCACGGGCATCCATGGCAAAGAACTCATCGCTGCACTGGCGCGCCAGCCGCCGCCACAGCGCGGCGTAGGTCTGACTGGCGATACGTGCATCAGGCCGCTGCATGGCGTCTGCGTCGATACCCAGGCGCTGCAGCAATGCGACACTGACCAAGGCATCGGGACAGCTCTGCAACAACGCTTCACGCACCAGGTGCATGGAAATGGTGTCTTTGTCGCTCATCTGAACCGGGCACCGGAGCTGTGGAGAGGGTCCATCTTACCCAGCGGCCCCGGTGTGACAAGCGCGGGTGGCTCAAACCGAGCGGTTGAGTTTGACCCAGCCGGCGAAGCGGTCGATGAACGTCTGCAGGAAGGGCCGCGTCTTGTCGTTCAGCTTGCCGGCCTCATCGAACAGGCTGGCGGCATTTCCGACATAGGCTTCTGGCATCTGCATGCACGGCATGTCGAGAAACACCAGCGCCTGGCGCACAGCGTGGTTGGCACCGAAGCCGCCCAGGGCGCCCGGCGATACGCTCACCACCGCAGCCGGCTTTCCGCCCCAGGCGCTCTCACCATACGGGCGAGAGCCGACATCGATGGCGTTCTTCAGGCAGCCGGGCATGGTGCGATTGTACTCGGGGGTAACGAACAGCACGGCGTCACTCTGGCGGATCTCGTCTCTGAAACGCTTCCAGGTGTCTGGTGCGTTGGCTTCGACGTCTTCGTTGTACAGGGGCAGATCGCCGATCTCGACGATCTTCAGCGACAGGCTGGAAGGGGCAAGCTCGGCCAGTGCACGCGCGACCTTACGGTTATAGGACTCCTTGCGCAGGCTCCCAACGACAACAGCTACCGAATACTCTTGGCTCATGGCGATTTCCTGACTGGACGGTGAGTGAAACGTTCTAGGTATAGATGACCACTGCCAGGGCTCAGGGTTTTTTTCTGTTGAGGAGAAAACTTCCTGGCCGCGTCATCGGTCTATCGCTACAGACATTTCCTAATATTTCAGAGGTTTCCTCGCTCATGGCAGCAGTAATGGTCGGCCAGTTTCACGCCCGCGACGCCGAAGGCCGTATCTATCCCGTCCACGAATTTCAGGAATCGACCCTGCAGGATGATGGCCACGCGGTGGGTTCACCCATCGTCACCTACCGCCTGGCGATTGGTGACCGGGTCAATCACCTCGGGGAAAATCGTTTTGAGCTGGTGAGCAACGGCGTTGAGCTGATCCGCGTTCCCTGATGTGAAACGCAGCCGTTGGTCGAACCTGAGCAACGGCTGCCCAGCGCTCGGTGAGCGCAGCCTGTGGCAGCTTCCACCTGAGGCTGCCTAACTTGCCCACAGCAACAACTGCGGGCCTCCCAGCTTGGATTTCAGCCAAGACTTTCCCACAACGCCGGGCCACCGGCAGCCTTGGCAATCGCTGCCAACCGTTCGGCGTGCGCTTCGAGCTCGGCTGGGCTGGCGAGCAGTACCGGCCCAGGCTGACGGCCGCTGACGCGGCGTATTTCGCTGGGGCGTGCCGCGCCGCCGTCGTCGTTGTCACTGCCATTGCCGGCCAGCGACAGGCTGGTCTGGCCACCGGTCATTGCCAGGTAGACATCCGCCAGCAACTCGGCATCGAGCAGAGCACCGTGCAGGTCTCGTCCGGAGTTGTCGATGCCGTAACGTTTACACAAGGCGTCGAGGCTGTTGCGCTGCCCAGGATGACGCGAGCGCGCCATCATCAGGGTATCGAGGATCGGGCAATGCACCGAGATATCGGCTCGATGTGGCTGGCGGATCAGGGCAAATTCGTTGTTGATGAAGCCGACGTCGAACGCTGCGTTGTGAATCACCAGGGTCGCGCCCTGAATGAACTCGAAAAACTCGTCCGCCACTTCGTTGAAGCGCGGCTTGCCGACCAGGAATGCATCGGTGATGCCGTGGACGCCAATCGCCCCTTCATCGCTTTCGCGGTCAGGTTGCAGGTAGACGTGAAAGTGGCGACCGGTCAGGCGCCGACCAATGACCTCGACGCAGCCGATCTCGATCACCCGATGCCCTTCGGTCACGGGCATGCCGGTGGTTTCGGTGTCGAGAATGATGAGCCGTTTGTCTTGCTGCTGCTCCACGCGGTGACTCCACTTGCATCACGAAAAAAGGCGCTGAGTGTACCCCAGGCTGGAGCGCGTTGCTGGCCTGGGGTGCCAGCGGTCAGCGGCTGCTGCGGACCTGCTCGACGCCACGGTTGGCCAACTGGTCGGCGCGTTCGTTACCGGGGTGGCCGATGTGGCCACGGACCCATTTCCAGGTGACCTTGTGGCGGTTGACCTGCTCGTCGAGCAGGCGCCACAGATCAGCGTTCTTCACCGGTTCCTTGCTCGCGGTTTTCCAACCGCGTTTCTTCCAGTTGGTCATCCATTCGGTGATGCCTTTCATCACGTACTGGGAGTCTGTGGTGAGAATGACCTCACACTCACGGGTCAGCACCATCAGGCCCTGGATGGCCGCCATCAGCTCCATGCGGTTATTGGTGGTGTTGAGCTCGCCGCCGCAGAGTTCCTTTTCCGCACCCTTGTAGACGATCAGAACGCCCCAGCCGCCCAGGCCAGGATTGCCCTTGCAGGCACCATCGGTGTAGATCTCGACGCTTTCGGTCATGTACTGCCCATTCGCTTGAAAATTGTCGACGCTCGGCGAGCAGCGTTCCTGGTCACGAATCGCTGCGGCGGCGATTGACCTTGGCCAGCGGCAGCGGCAGCAACTTGCCCATCGGCTCGCGCCGTGGCGGGCGCAATGGCCGAAGGCCGACCACCATTTTACGCGCGACCAGCACGTAGACACCGCCGCCACCGAGTTGCCATTGGCCAGCCTTGCGCTCCCAACCCTTGAGACGGCGCTGCCAGGCTGGCGAGGCAAGCGGCGGACGATAGCACCCGAAGCGGCGTTTCTCCAGGGCGAAACCCAGCAGGTTGAGCCAGTCGCCGACCCGCGAGGCCGAAATGCAGCGCGCCTTGCGCAGCGCGCCCTTGCCCAGCACGTGGCGCATGCCCCAGGTGCTCCACGGGTTGATGCCGACGATCAGCAAGTGCCCACCTGGACGCACCGTCATGGCCGCTTCCCGCAACAGGCCATGGGGCGAGAGGCTGAAGTCTAGCCCGTGCTGCAGCACGACCACATCAGCGGCGTGCTCGCTGAAGGGCCAGGCCTGCTCTTCGCAGACGATCTCCACACCCGGGAACGGCGCACCCACGCGTACGTTGCGCTGCACCTGTGGCGCGCTGGGCGGCGCTTCGGCGCTGGGGCCGTAGTGCACCAGAAAACCGCCAAAGAAGCGCGCCAGCTCCTCCTCGAGCAGGGCCTGCTCCTGCTTGAGCATCAGTTGCCCAACAGGCCCTTCGAACCAGGCTCGGGCCTCGCTGATCAGCTCGATCCACTCGTTGTCGGCCTGGGCAAACGCTTGATCGCTCATTGCACTCTCCCTTGGAAGGTTCTCCCGCTGCGCCATGGACGTTAAGATGCGTCCATGTCCAACCAGATGATTCGGATGCGCGCCATGATACAGATCGAAGCACTGCCTGCTTTCTCCGACAATTACATCTGGCTGTTGCAGGATACTGCCACACAGCGCTGCGCGGTGGTCGACCCAGGTGATGCGCGACCGGTGCTCGACTGGCTCGACGCTCACCCCCAGTGGCAGCTGACCGACATCCTCATCACTCATCATCACCAGGACCATGTCGGCGGCGTCGAAGCGCTCAAGGCCCGCTCGGGCGCGAAGGTGTCCGGACCTGCCAACGAGACGATCCCGGCACGCGATGTCGCACTGCGCGACGGTGACGCCGTGACGTGCCTGGGCATCGCGTTCGAGGTCATCGAGGTGCCTGGTCATACGCTGGGACACATCGCTTTTCATAGCGCAGAGGGTAGTGGAGGCGCTGAAGGTACCGGACCACTGCTGTTCAGCGGTGACACGTTGTTTGCGGGGGGGTGTGGACGACTGTTCGAGGGCACCCCTGAACAGATGCACCATTCGCTGCAGCGGCTGGCGGTATTGCCAGAGGCCACACGCGTCTACTGCGCCCACGAATACACACTGAGCAACCTGCGCTTCGCCAACGCCGCAGAGCCCGACAACGCGCACGTGCTCGAGCGTCTGGCAGAGGTTGAAAAGCTGCGCGCCGAACAGCGCATCACATTGCCTTCGAGCATTGGCCTGGAACGGCTGACCAATCCTTTTTTGCGGACGACTGAAACATCCGTTAAACAAAAAGCGGACGAATGGACAAAAGCGGCAAACCCTAGTTCCATTGCGGTTTTCGCTGCCCTCAGGGCCTGGAAGAACGCGTTCTGATAGCGCCAGGACGTAGCGCATGGCAGCCCCAAGGTTGACCCGGGGGGAAGCGGTTCCTAGAATCGCCCAACTTTTTTGCCCGGATAAACGTACCTGCCGATGTCATTCCGTAGCCGCAGAACCTCTCATTCCGTCGCCCTGAGGCGCTTGGCCCAGGCCAGCGCATTGGCCCTCACAGCCACCCTGGTGGGCTGTCAGAGTGCGCCGAAGGTCGATGAGACCGACAGCGTTCGCGCGCCCAACTATCAGGTACGGATCAAGCACCGGCCTGCGCCCCGGATCATCGTGCCGGCCGCATCGCAAGTGCCGCAGGACGTCTGGGTGCGCATGCGCCAGGGCTTCGCGCTGCAGGATGTCGACCTCAACCCGCGTATCGAGCAACAACGCATCTGGTTCGCCAACAACGCCCGCTCCGTGGAGCTGCTGGGTGAGCGCGGCAGCCTCTACATGCACTACATCGTAGAGCGTCTGGAAGAGCGCGACATGCCCCTGGAACTGGCCTTGTTGCCAGCCATCGAAAGCGCTTACAACCCCATGGCCTATTCCCGGGCCCATGCCGTCGGCCTGTGGCAGTTCATTCCGTCCACCGGGCGCCACTTCAACCTGCGCCAGACCAACTTCTACGATGGCCGTCGCGATATCACCGCCTCGACCAACGCAGCCCTCGACTACCTGAGCCGCCTGCACGACATGTTCAACGGTGACTGGCTGCTCGCCCTGGCCGCCTACAACGCCGGCGAAGGCACCGTCAGCCGGGCCATCGAGCGCAATGAGCGCCTGGGCCTGCCCACCGACTACTGGAACCTGCCACTGCCGCAGGAAACCCGCGACTACGTGCCCAAGCTGCTGGCCTTGTCGCAGGTCGTGAACGCCCCTGAGGCCTACGGGGTCAACCTCAGCCCCATCGCCAACGAACCCTATTTCGCTGCCGTCACCATCAATGACCGCCTCGACCTGTCCCGCGTGGCGGCCTTCGCCGACATCGACGAAGACGAGCTGATCCAGCTCAACCCCGCTTTCAAGAAACGCATGACCGTGGATGGTCCGCAGCAACTGCTGGTGCCCACGGCGAAGGCGCAACTGCTCGCGGCCAGCCTGTCCAACCTCAAACCTGAGCAACGGGTCAGTCTGCAGCCTAACAAGGCGGTGTTCCAGGCAGCGCTGGCCGAAGTGCAAGTGCCTGCGGCCGCCGCCTCGCGCAGCTATCGGGTCAAGCGCGGCGACAACCTTGGCGCCATCGCTCGCGCCAACCGGGTCTCGGTGCGCGACCTGCAACGGTGGAATCGACTGTCCGGCTCCAGCCTGAGGGCGGGTCAGGTACTGGCCCTGCGTGGCGGCAGCGCACCCAGCGCGCCAAGCGCCGCGGCCAACCGAGTTGCTGCAGCGCAAAAGCGCTCCACGCAATACAAGGTGCGCAAAGGCGATTCCCTGTACCTGGTGGCCAAGCGCTTCAACGTGGAAATGCAACACCTCAAGCGCTGGAATCCGCGCAGTGGCCAAGCACTGAAACCGGGCCAGACCCTCACGGTCTACGTGGGCCGCTGAGCCCTGCCACAGCGCCCTGCCCCGACCTGCCGACGCCTCGAACCACGAGGCGTTGACGGCGTTTGCAGAGCACCGCCGTAGCCGTAGCACAGCGCCATGCCGGGGTCTCTTTTTCCATCCCTGACAAGCTGTTACTGTAGCCCGACCCAAGCCCAATGCCTCTGGATCGGATGCCGACTTGATACGTCCCCTCCTGCTGTCAATCAGTCTGGCCTTGAGCTTCCCTGCCAGCGCTGCCGTGAGCGAAAGCCATGGTTACGCGCAGTTCGGCACGCTCAAGTACCCAGCCAGCTTCACCCACTTCGACTGGGTCAATCCGCAAGCGCCCAAGGGCGGCACATTGCGGGCCATGGCCTTTGGTACGTTCGATACCCTTAACCCTTATACCTTCAAGGGCTCGAGCCCCATCGCCACACCGAACTTCGGCCAGTACGGCGTCAGCGAGCTGAACGAGACGCTGATGGTCGGCACCGGCCAGTACGACCCGTCCGGCGACGAGCCCACGTCCAGCTATGGCCTGATCGCACGCTCGGTGGAATTCAGCGAGGACCGCAGTTGGGTGGTCTTCAACCTGCGTCCCGAAGCGCGCTTCCACGACGGCAAGCCCATCACCTCGGCCGATGTGGCGTTCTCCTATCGCACGCTGCTCAAGGAAGGCCACCCGCAGTACCGCACCAACCTTCAGGAAGTGCAACGGGTCGACATCCTCGGCCCGCTGCGCATTCGTTTCGTCTTCAAGCGCGCCGGCAACCCGTTGCTGATCCTGCGCCTGGGCGAAATGCCGGTCCTGCCCAAGCATTACTGGGAAAAGCGCGACTTCAAGGCCACTACGTTCGAGCCGCCGCTGGGCAGCGGGCCGTATCGCATCACGGATGTCCAGCCGGGCCGGCGCCTGGTCTTCGAGCGGGTCAAGGATTACTGGGGCAAGGACCTGCCAGTGAATCGTGGCAAGTACAACTTCAACCGCGTCGAGTTCGAGTTCTACCGCGACGCCACGGTGGCCTTCGAGGCCTTCAAGGCGGGTGAATTCGATATCTACATCGAGCACCAGGCAAAGAACTGGGCCAACAGCTACAACTTCCCGGCCGTGCGCCGTGGCGAGGTGATCAAGGCGCAGATCCCGCACCGCATTCCGACCCAGACCCAAGGCCTGTTCATGAACAGCCGCCGCGCCCCGTTCGATGACCCCAACGTGCGTCAGGCGCTGGGCTTGATGCTGGATTTCGAGTGGAGCAACCGCGCCCTGTTCAATGACGCCTACAAGCGCTCGACCAGCTACTACCCCAACAGTGAATTCGCCGCCAGCGGCCTGCCCGTGGGCAAGGAATGGCTGCTGCTCAAACCGTTTCGCGATCAATTGCCCAGCAAACTGTTCACCCAGCCCTATCAGGTGAGCCATACCAGCGGCAATGGCGTACCTCGCGAGAGCCTGCGCCGCGCCCTGGCACTGTTCGCCAAGGCGGGCTACACCCTCGACGGCCAGCGCCTGGTCGATGCCAAGGGGCAACCGCTGCGCCTGGAGATCCTCCTGGTCAACCCCAACCTGGAGCGCATCTTCCAGCCCTACGTGGAAAACCTCAACCGCATCGGCATCAGCGCCGGTCTGCGCACCGTGGACCGGGCACAGTACAAGCAGCGCCTGGACCAGTTCGACTTCGACATGATCCTCATGACCCTGGGCCAGACCCTCAGTCCGGGTCTTGAGCAATGGCAGTACTTCCACTCCAGCCAGGCCGCGATCAAGGGCAGCAAGAACTACGCCGGCATCGACGACCCGGTGGTCGATCACCTGCTCGACCAGCTGCTCGCCGCGCAAAGCCGCGATGACCAGGTCGCCGCAGCCAAAGCCCTGGACCGCGTGCTGTCCTGGCACTACTACATGATTCCCAACTGGTACCTCGACAATCACCGCCTGGCCTACCGCAACCGGTTCGCCTTCGTCACCACGCCGCCCTACACCCTGGGGCTGAACAGCTGGTGGCTCAAAACTCCGGAGACCGCACCATGAAGCCGATGCCTCGCCTGGGCGCACTGGCCGCCGGCCTGATGCTCGCCTGTCTCAACCTGGGCGCCATAGCCGCACCGCAACACGCGCTGACGTTGTACGACGAGGCGCCCAAATACCCGGCCAACTTCACCCACTTCGATTACGTCAACCCGGACGCGCCCAAAGGCGGCACGTTTCGCCAATCGAGCTTCGGCAGTTTCGACAGCCTCAATCCGTACATCACCAAAGGTGTGCAGGCTGAAAACATCTCGATCATCTACGACACCCTAATGCGCCAGAGCCTGGACGAGCCGTTCACCGAGTACGGGCTGGTCGCCGGCAAGATCGAGAAAGCCCCGGACAACCGCTGGGTGCGTTTCTATCTGCGCCCGGAAGCACGCTTCCACGACGGGCACCCGATGCGCGCCGAAGATGTCGCGTTCAGCTTCAACGCCCTGGTGACCCAGGGTGCACCGTTGTTCCGCCAGTACTACGGCGATGTCGACAAGGTGGTGGTGGAGAACCCGCTGCAGGTCCGCTTCGACTTCAAACACGGCACCAACCGCGAACTGCCAATGATCCTCGGCCAGTTGCCGGTGCTGCCCAAGCACTGGTACGCCAATCGCGAGTTCGCCCGCGGCAACCTGGAAATTCCCTTGGGCAGCGGCCCGTACAAAGTTGCCGAGGTCAAGCCGGGGCGCTCGATCCGCTATGAACGGGTCAAGGACTACTGGGCCAAGGACCTTCCGCTCAATCGTGGCCTGTACAACTTCGACGTCATGACCTTCGATTCCTACCGCGACAACGTGGTGGCGCTGGAAGCGCTGAAGGCCGGGCAGTTCGACTTCTGGGAAGAGCGCATTGCCAAGAACTGGGCCACGGCCTACAACGTGCCTGCCGTGCGCGAGGGCCGCCTGAAGCGTGAAGAGCTGCCCAACGGCACGCCGAGCGGCATGCAGGGTTTCGTCTTCAACCTGCGCCGGCCGCTGTTCCAGGACATCCGTGTACGCGAAGCGCTCAGCCAGCTGTTTGACTTCGAATGGGCAAACAAGCAGTTGTTCAGCGGCGCCTATACGCGCACCGGCAGCTATTTCGAGAACTCCGACATGGCCGCCAAAGGCCTGCCGGGGCCGGCCGAACAGGCCATTCTGCAACCGCTGGCCGGGCAGATACCTGCGCGCGCACTGACCGAGGCGTTCCACAACCCGGTTACCGATGCGAGCGGCATGATTCGCGAGCAGCAACGCAAGGCCTATGGCCTGCTGCAAGCGGCGGGCTGGAAGATCGTCGACGACAAGATGGTCGATGCCCAGGGCAAGCCTGTCGTGATCGAGTTTCTGCTGGCGCAGCCCGAATTCGAACGGGTCCTGCTGCCGTTCAAGCGCAATCTGGCAGATCTTGGCATCGAGCTGAGCATCCGCCGCGTGGATGTCTCGCAATACGTCAATCGCGTGCGCTCGCGAGACTTCGACCTCATGGTCGGAAGCTTTGCGCAGTCCAGCTCTCCGGGCAACGAGCAGCGCGAATACTGGTCCAGCGCCGCCGCCGATAACCCCGGCAGCCGCAATTACATCGGCCTGCGTGATCCGGCCATCGATCAGCTGGTCGAATCGCTGATCAACGCTGATTCACGCCAGTCGCTGGTCGACCACGCCAAGGCCCTGGACCGTGTACTGCTGTGGGGCTACTACGTGATCCCCAACTGGCACATCAAGACCTGGCGCGTGGTGTACTGGGACCACATCGGTCACCCGCCCGCCTATCCCAAGTCCGACATCGGCATCGACACCTGGTGGATCAAGCCCGAGGTGAAACCCTCGGTCACCACCCAACCCGCCCCTGCTGCCGAGGCCAACTGACATGCTGGCCTATATCCTGCGGCGCCTGCTGCTGATCATCCCGACCCTGCTGGGCATCCTGGTCATCAACTTCATCATCGTCCAGGCCGCGCCTGGCGGGCCGGTCGAGCAGATGATCGCCAAGCTCGAAGGGTTCGAGGGGGCCACCAGCCGGATTGCCGGCGGTGGCGCAGAGGTGTCGGTGGCCGGCTCCAACTACCGCGGCGCGCAGGGCCTGGACCCTGCCCTGATCGCCGAAATCGAGCACATGTACGGTTTCGACAAGCCAGCGCCTGAGCGGCTGTGGATCATGATCAAGAACTACGCCCACCTGGACTTCGGCGACAGCTTCTTTCGCGATGCCAAAGTCATCGACCTGATCGTCGAGAAGATGCCGGTGTCGATCTCGCTCGGGCTGTGGAGCACCTTGATCATGTACCTGGTATCGATCCCGCTGGGCATCGCCAAGGCCGTGCGGCACGGCAGCCACTTCGATGTCTGGACCAGTTCGGCGATCATCGTCGGCTATGCGATTCCGGCGTTCCTGTTCGCCATCCTGCTGATCGTGCTGTTTGCCGGCGGTAGCTACTTCGACTGGTTCCCGCTGCGCGGGCTCACCTCCAACAACTTCGATGAGCTGTCGGCCACCGGCAAGGTGCTCGATTATTTCTGGCACTTGGTGCTGCCGATCACCGCGTTGGTGATCGGCAACTTCGCCACCATGACCCTGCTGACCAAGAACAGCTTCCTCGACGAGATCAACAAGCAGTACGTGGTCACCGCCAAGGCCAAGGGTCTGAGCCGGTCACGCGTATTGTACGGGCATGTGTTCCGCAACGCCATGCTGCTGGTGATCGCCGGCTTTCCGTCGGCGTTCATCGGCATCTTCTTCACCGGCTCCCTGCTCATCGAGGTGATCTTTTCGCTCGACGGCCTGGGCCTGATGAGCTTCGAGGCCGCGATCAACCGTGACTACCCCGTGGTCTTCGGCACCCTGTTCATCTTCACCCTGCTGGGGCTGGTGGTGAAGCTGATCGGCGACCTGACCTACACCCTGGTCGATCCGCGTATCGATTTCGCCAGCAGGAAGCACTGACATGGCCTTTTCTCCCCTGAACCGTCGACGCTTCGAGCGCTTCAAGGCCAACCGCCGCGGCTGGTGGTCGCTGTGGCTGTTCCTCATCCTGTTCGGCCTGAGCCTGGGCGCCGAGCTGATTGCCAACGACAAACCCATTGCCGTGCACTACGACGACACGTGGTACTTCCCGGCGTTCAAGCGCTACCCGGAAACCACTTTCGGCGGCGAGTTTCCGCTCGAAGCCAACTACAAGAGCCCCTACATCCGGGAGTTGCTGGCCAAGCAACAGGCCTGGGTGCTCTGGGCGCCCATCCCCTTCAGCTACCAGAGCATCAACTACGACCTCAAGGTACCGGCCCCGGCCCCGCCCTCGGCAGACAACTGGCTGGGTACCGACGACCAGGGCCGTGACGTGCTGGCGCGGGTGATCTATGGCTTCCGTATTTCGGTACTGTTCGCCCTCACCCTGACCATCGCCAGCTCGATCATCGGTGTGATCGCCGGGGCCTTGCAGGGCTATTACGGTGGCTGGGTGGACCTGGCCGGGCAGCGCTTCCTGGAAATCTGGTCGGGGCTGCCGGTGCTGTACCTGCTGATCATCCTCGCCAGCTTCGTGCAGCCCAACTTCTGGTGGTTGCTGGGCATCATGCTGCTGTTCTCGTGGATGAGCCTGGTGGATGTGGTGCGCGCCGAGTTCCTGCGTGGGCGCAACCTGGAATACGTGCGCGCCGCCAGGGCCCTGGGCATGCGCGACGGGGCGATCATGTATCGGCATATCCTGCCCAATGCGATGATTTCCACCATGACCTTCATGCCCTTCATCCTCACCGGCGCCATCGGCACCCTGACCGCCCTGGACTTTCTCGGCTTCGGCCTGCCTGCCGGCGCGCCATCGCTGGGCGAGCTGGTGGCACAGGGCAAATCCAACCTGCAGGCGCCCTGGCTGGGCATCAGTGCCTTCGCTGTGCTGGCAGTGATGCTGAGCCTGCTGGTGTTCATTGGCGAATCCGCCCGCGATGCCTTCGATCCGAGGAAATGACATGACCGAACCCAACCTGATCGAAGTGCGCGACCTGGCCGTCGAATTCCTCAGCGGTGACCAGGTCAATCGCGTGGTCGATGGCATCAGCTTCGACATCCGCCGTGGCGAAACCCTGGCCCTGGTCGGCGAGAGTGGCTCGGGCAAATCGGTGACGGCGCACTCGATCCTGCGCCTGTTGCCCTACCCGCTCGCGCGGCACCCCAGCGGCAGCATCCGCTACCAGGAACAGGACCTGCTCACGCTCGGTGAAAAGCCGATGCAGCGCATTCGCGGCAACCGCATCGCGATGATCTTCCAGGAGCCGATGACCTCGCTCAACCCGCTGCACACCATCGAAAAGCAGATCAACGAAATCCTCTTGCTGCACAAGGGCCTGACCGGCCCGCAAGCCACCGCACGTACCGTGGAGTTGCTCGAACTGGTCGGTATTCCCGAGCCGCACAAGCGCCTCAAGGCCCTGCCCCACGAGCTGTCGGGCGGGCAACGTCAGCGGGTGATGATCGCCATGGCCCTGGCCAATGAGCCGGAGCTGTTGATCGCCGATGAGCCCACCACGGCGCTGGACGTGACCGTGCAGCTGAAGATTCTCGAGCTGCTGAAGTCCTTGCAGGCGCGCCTGGGCATGGCGCTGCTGCTGATCAGCCATGACCTCAACCTGGTGCGGCGTATCGCCCACCGCGTGTGCGTGATGCAGCAGGGCAAGATCGTCGAGCAGGCCGACTGCGCCACCTTGTTCGAGGCGCCACAGCACCCCTATACGCAGATGCTGATCAACGCCGAGCCTACGGGCGACCCAGTCCCGAATCCAGCCGGTGCAGCGTTGCTGGAAGTCGACGACCTGAAAGTATGGTTCCCGATCAAGAAAGGGTTTCTGCGACGCACCGTCGACCACGTCAAGGCGGTCAACGGCATCCACTTCAGCCTGCCTCAGGGGCAGACCCTGGGCATCGTCGGTGAGAGTGGCTCAGGCAAGTCGACCTTGGGCCTGGCGATCCTGCGCCTGATTGCCAGCGAGGGCGCCATCCGCTTCGACGGCCAGTCGCTGGAAGGCCTCGACCCGCAGCAGGTCAGGCCACTGCGCCGGCAGATGCAGGTCGTGTTCCAGGACCCGTTCGGCAGCCTCAGCCCGCGCATGAGCGTGGCCGACATCGTTGGCGAAGGCCTGCAGATCCATCGCATCGGCAGCGCCGAAGAGCGTGAAGCCGCGATCATCGCCGCGCTGCAGGAGGTGGGGCTGGACCCGGCCACCCGCCATCGCTACCCCCATGAGTTTTCCGGCGGCCAGCGCCAGCGCATCGCCATCGCCCGCGCCCTGGTGCTCAAGCCCGCGCTGATCTTGCTGGATGAACCAACCTCGGCGCTGGACCGCACCGTGCAACGGCAGGTCGTAGAGCTGCTGCGTTCGCTGCAGCGCAAGTACAACCTGACCTACCTGTTCATCAGCCACGATCTGGCCGTGGTAAAAGCGCTGAGCCATCAGTTGATAGTGATCAAACAGGGCGAGGTGGTGGAGCAAGGCGACGCCCGACGCATCTTCCAGGCCCCGCAGCATGCGTACACGCGACAGCTGTTGGAGGCGGCGTTTCTCAGCCCGACGGGTGAGGCCTGGCGCCCCGACTGACGAGCAGGCCATTCGGTGTTGGCGGCCCATTCAGGATGCCACCGAACGGCCGCCACTCGGCCGACGCCGCGCTCGCAAGGCAGAGCACTACCCCGTCAGCAGGCGATAGCCGACGCCGACTTCGGTATGGATGAAGCGCGGCGCCGTTGGATCATCACCCAGCTTCTGGCGCAGGTGCCCGACCACGATGCGCAAGTAGTGCGTGTCATGGACGTGGCTCGGGCCCCAGATGTCCTTGAGCAGTTGTTGCTGAGTAATGACCCGACCGGGATGGCGGGCCAATTGCGCCAGCAGGCTGTACTCCTTGCGCGTCAGCTCGACGGCCGTACCGTCCAGGCTGACGCGACGCTCGGCCAGGTCGATGGTCAACGCCCCGAGACTGATCGCTGGCGCGCCTGCCGCGTGGGGCAGACCGGCGCTTGCCGATGAGCGAAGCAACGCGCGAACGCGGGCGAGAAACTCCTGAATGCCGAACGGCTTGGTGACGTAGTCATTGGCCCCGCCGTCCAGAGCATCGACCTTCTGCACTTCGCTGGCACGGACCGACAGCACCATGACCGGTACCGCACTCCATTCGCGTAGCGCCCGCAACACCTGCTGGCCGTCCATGTCCGGCAGGCCCAGGTCAAGCACCACCAGGTCCGGTTGGCCCAGCGCAGCCTGAGCCAGGCCATCACCGCCCGTGGCGGCCTCGATCACCTGATAACCCTGTGAACTCAGGCTGATGCGCAGGAACTTGCGAATCTGCGGTTCATCATCGATGACCAGCACGGTAGCGGACAGGTTCATGGGGCCTCGGGATCGGGATCAGGCTGCTCGGGCAGCGGCAAGCATAAGGTGATGCAGGTGCCCTGACCATCCAGCCCGTCACTCACTTCGACATGGCCACCGTGGGCGCCAATCATGCCCTGGCAGATGGCCAGGCCGAGGCCCGTGCCCTGCCCGCCGCGGTCGCCACGGGCGGCGGTGTAGAACATGTCGAAGATCCGGCCGCGCTCGGTGTCGGGAATCCCCGGACCTTCGTCGCTCACTGCCAGGCGCAGCTGCCCGGGACGCACCTGGACCTGGACCTGCAGGCGACCATTGACCGGCGAAAAACGTGCGGCGTTCTCCAGCACGTTGACCAGCGCTTGCTCGATCAGCGCGGCGTGGACGAACAGCAACGGAGCGTCGGCCGGCACCTCGGTGCGTACCTGCAATGATGCCAACAGGCTGTGCAGGCGCTGCAGCGCACTGCCGACGATGTCAGCCGGCGCCACCCAGTCGCGGGCCAGCGCCAGTGCGCCGTGGCCCAGGCGGGTCATGTCGAGCAGGTTCTGGATGTAGCGGTCCAGGCGCTCGGCTTCATCACGGGTACCCTCCAGCAACTCGCGGCGATCCGCTGCGGGAATCACCTCGCCCAGGGCCAACAAGCTGTCGATGCTGCCACGCATGGCCGTCAGGGGTGTGCGCAGGTCGTGGGACACCGAGGCGAGCAACGCACTGCGCAGTTGTTCGGTTTCGCCCTGCAAGCGTGCGGCCTCCAACTGCTCGGCCAGGTTCACCCGGGCCAGCGCCAGGCTCAATGGTTGGGCCAGTGCGCGCAGGCGCAGCAGGTGCTGCCGGCCGAGCGGGCGTGACGTGGTGGAACAGGCAGCAAGCAAGGCCAGGGGCTGGTCGTCGTCGCGCAACGGCCACCACCACCAGCGCCCTTCGGGCAAGGTGTCCGTGCCCGCCCCGGCCGCCTGGCCGTGCTGCCAGGCCCACTCTGCAGCGGCGCGCTCGTTGACGGTGAAGGCCGGCAGTGGCTGGCCTGCTGCGGTCAAACCCGCATGAACCTCGTGTTGCACTACGCAGACCTGCTGCCCGTCGCCACCAGACAGGTGGTGCGCTGCAGCCGCGAAGACTGCCTGGCGATCGGTGGCCTGGGCCAGGCGCTGGGACAGTTCGAGCAACTGCCGGGTCTCATCCTGGGTCCACCGCAGGGCCTGCAACTGCCGCCGCTGCCGCGCCGCCAGGTTGCCCGTGAGCGCGGCCATCAGCAGGAAGAACAGCAAGGTCAGGACGTCTTCTTCACGCTGGATGCTCAGCGAGAAATTCGGCGCGATGAACAGGTAGTCATAACTCAGGAACGACAGCACCGCGCAAGTCAGGGCTGGGCCCAGGCTGCTGCGCACCGCCACCAGCAGCACTGCCGCAAGAAACACCAGAGATATGTTCGGCAGTTCCAGCACACTTGACACGGTCCAGGCCAGGCCCGCCGCCAGCACGGTGGCCAACATCGCCAGCCCATAGTGCCTCAGCGGCCCGATGGGCCGGCGGGTCGGCACTCGCGGCACGGCATCCGGCTCTGCATCGAAGACCGTGATTTCCAGGCCCGAACGCTGACGCAACAGGCGTACACCGACCCCGGCGCCGAACGCCGGAGCGTACCAGCGGCGGCGGCTACGCCCGACCAGCAGGAGGCTGGCCCGGCGCGCCTGGGCATGTTGCAGCAGTGCCTTGGCAACTTCAGCAGCCCGCAGCAACACCACTTCACCGCCCAGACGCTCGGCCAGTTGCTGGGCGGCCTGCAGACGTTGCCTGCTGGTGTCGTCCCGTGCTTCACCGCGATCCACATGCACCAGGCTCCAGGGCAGGTGGCGACGCTGGGCCACGCGGCTGGCATGGCGCACCAGCCGTTCGGCCTGCGCATCGCCGTCGACCCCAACCAGCAACCGCCCCTGCAACGCCGGCGCCTGTTCACCGCGCTGCCGATAACCCTGGGCCAGATCCGCATCGACCTGCGCCGCGGCGGTGTGCAGGGCCAGTTCACGCAGGGCGCTGAGGTTGGTCTGCGAGAAGAACGCATCGATGGCTGCCCGCGCCTGCTCAGGGACGTAGACCTTGCCCTGGCGCAGGCGCTCGAGCAGCTCGCGCGGCGGCAGGTCGATCAGCACCAACTCGAAGGCTTCCTGTACCACCCAGTCCGGCACGGTCTCACGAACCTGCACGCCGGTGATGCCACGCACCTTGTCGTTCAGGCTTTCCAGATGCTGGACGTTGAGCGTGGTGTACACGTCGACACCGGCGGCCAACAGTTCCTGTACGTCCTGCCAGCGTTTAGCGTGGCGGCTGCCGGGCACGTTGCTGTGGGCCAGTTCGTCCACCAGCGCCAGTTGCGGGCTGGCGGCCAGCAGCGCGTCGAGGTCCATGTCCTGCATGAGCACACCGCGGTAGTCGCAGCGCAGCAGCGCAACCTGAGGCAGATCGACCAACAGCGCCTCGGTCTCGCTGCGACCATGGCTCTCCACGACCCCGGCCAGCACCTCGACGCCCTGACGGCGCTGACTGTGGGCCGCCTGGAGCATGGCGTAGGTTTTTCCCACACCCGGCGCCGCACCGAGAAACACCTTCAGCCGCCCCCGACCCTGGCGCGGCAAAGCGTTCAACAGCGCATCGGCACGTTGCGCGTCAGTCATGGTTCATCCTTTCGTGGGCAGGGGCGCAAGGCGGTCCAGCGCCTGGTTGAGCAACAGCACATTGACCACCGGCGGGCCGATCAGTGGGCGCAGCGTGGCGTCATCGATCAGCACTTGCAAGCGCGATGCCTGCACGCCGCGCGCCGCCGCCACACCTGGCACTTGCCAGGCCACTGCCGCCGGCGACAGGTGCGGGTCGAGGCCGCTGCCTGAGGTGGTCAGCAGCGCCATGGGCACGGCACCTTGGCGGTC
>NZ_DAMCCR010000030.1:0-42354 GCF_032058845.1 Pseudomonas sp.
CATACATGCACCTCTTACTCATGTTATGCCTGAACACAAAATTTCTGACACCCTCAAATTCTAGGTTAGCACCATTCACAACAAAATGTATTTCAGCTGCAACGACAAGCTCAACAGCTCTCGTGTTCACACCTGAACTCTTCCTCATTGCCAAATACTTGAAAGACAAGCGCGATACAAGATATGCAACAAAATGCCGAAAGTGCATATTAAACTCTGTTGGTCCAGTTAAATTTCCTGCCGTGCCAAACGAGGAATATTCAGAAAGCGAACAACCAAAGAGCGATGACACATAGCTCTCATCATTGGTGGGGTTGCATTGATCCGCCGGGACTGAGGCTATACTGGCTCTAATGTCTGCATTTGGCCGTTTGCGCCCTCCACGAACGGCTGTTATGGGTCGAAAGCAGACTTGTGTGACTGGTCGATTGTGGCCGCTTGCTCAGGGCCGCTTTTGGCGAACGACCAAAAGGTCGGAAAGTCGTCTACGTCGCTCTGGCTTTTCGGTCCGCCCAGGTCATAGTCGCCCATCACCCCGCCGATGGTGATGCGCGAGCAGCTCTGCATCAGCGACAGCGCCACCAGCACCAGCACCAGCACGCCTGCGAAGTTCGTGCCTACATCAGGCCGGCGACGCGGACCCAGTCGCCTACAGGCACGGCCAACTTCGGCGCCAGCTCGATGAGCTGAGTGGCGATGCTGATGTACAGGATACGGTGGCGCATCGCTTACTTCGTCGGATATGTCGACAGATCGTTGGTCAGCACGGCAGTCCTGCTGATCTGCTGATCAGGCGACAGGCTCAGATCACCCTCCATGGCTGCAGTACCCCAGCGCCTCTCTCAAGAGTTGCTAAGGATTCTGCGCAAGGCCATCGCAGCTCAAGCCAGCAACCGGTCGATCAACGCCTGCTCGTAATCGTTGAGAGGCTGATCCTCATAGAGCTTGTCGGAGGCCGCGACCAGCGCCTGGCCCTCGACCTCACGCCCACTGTCGCCATAGACATGCCCAAGGTTCTCCAGCGACTGCAGGTTGCCGTGCAGAGAGAAGGAGATCAGGTACCAGCGCTCGGCCGCCTCGAGCTCGCCCAGGCGGTGGTAGGCCACCGCCAGGTTGTGCTGGGCGTAGACGTGGTCGGATTCCAGGGCCTGCAACAACGCCTGCTTGGCCTGCTGATAGTCTTCGAGCTGCAAGTACAGCAGGCCAAGATTGTTGTAGCCGTCGACATGGCCCAGCTCGGCCGCGCGCCGGTAGGCCTGCTCAGCCTGCGGATAGCGCTCGGCCTGCAGATGGACGTCGCCGAGCAGGTTCAGCGCCTCCGGCTGATCGTGGCGTACGGCGTTGTTGAGGTGCTCGACGGCGGCATCGTGATCGCCATCCTGGAAGGCCATGCTGCCAAGGTTGAAGTGGCTGCGGGGGCAATCGTACGCGGCGCCTTTCTGGAAGTAGTGACGGGCGGTGTCGTGATCACCTTCCTGGAAGGCCATGGTGCCGAGGTTGTAGTGGCTGCCCGGATAATCGTGCTCGGCAGCCTTCTGGAAGTGTCGGCGCGCGGCGTCGTGATCACCGTCCTGGTAGGCCATGATGCCGAGGTTGTAGTGGCTGCCGGGATAATCACGATCGGCGGCCATCCGGAAGTGTCGATGGGCATCGGCGCGATCGTCACGTGCCAGGCTCACCGCGCCGACGCCATTCATCCAGCGTGCGTCGGCGGGACATGCCTTGGCCAGGGTCTGGAAGCACTCCAGCGCGGTGTCCAGATCCTGCTCGCGAAACGCCGCCCAAGCCTGGTCATGGAGCGCAGTCGCCTGCTCGTCACTGAGCGTTTGTTTTTTCATGAACCACATGGTGTTTCCTTCCTTGCGAGGGCTGGCCATTCTAAGGGCGTGCAGAGAAGCCAACAAGGCAACGGCTCTGCTGGGCAGGTTTGAGCCGTACTCGCCAGGCCCAGGTTGCAGCGGCATGACGCACTGGCGCGAGGCCTGAGCATCAGCGGTGTGGCTCCGAATCGGACGCAGCAGCGTCGCGGGTGGATGAAAAGAGCGCACAGCTCCACCCTACCAGTTAGTCCCGCGTCGCAGCGCACCCGTAGTAGCGAACAGCAACCCTCGCTGGTCACGTCAAGCGGGGATATATCCATCAAATGCCCAGCCCCCCACTGCAGCAGGTTACGGGTACTCCCATGGGGCATAGCCGCGCGCACAAGTTCGGCTGTGCACACTGCCCACTACGCTGGCGACGCTGCGGGTCCTTGCCGCTAATAAGGCATTTCAGCAAACTGTACCGCCCCCACACGACTGCCAGCAGGTCGTTCCCACATGTGCAGCCCCCCGAGAGAACGCCGACATGAAACTCCGCCCCCGCATCGCCGCATGCATGCTTGCACTGCTTCCTACGGTCTCGATGGCGGAGGTGCCTATGGAACTGTTGGGGGGTGGCAATTCGGCGAATGACGGGAAAATGGCAAACACGACGTTCTATAAAGGCAAGGAAGGCATTTGGGTGCTGTCGCACAAGGCGGTGAATGATGGCTACCAGTGCTCCGTCAGCTTCATCAGCAAGACGGCCTCGCTGAAGATTGCAGGTCCGTGGGATGCCGACATGGCCAAAAAAGGCGACGGGATGCTGTGGTTCAACAGCAAGGACATTCCTCAGGTAAAAGCCCCTGAAACCGTAAGAGTCACCTTCGGCAATGGGCTGGGCAATGCTGATGTCGGGGCTTACCAGGTCCCCGGCAGTCACGGCCAGGGAGGGGTTTTCATCCTGTCACTCAAGTTTGACTCGGTGCTGAAGGATAAAAGCGACACTGCCCACTACACCATCGGCATGAATGGCAAGCCTATGGTCGATATACAACCCATTGGCGTGCAGGCCGCCTATAAGCATTTGAAGGATTGCATGGCGGTGCGGGTAAAGTAAGCCCCGGGCGACAGCTCCGGGGCAGTACGTTACACCGCCTTGATGTGCCCCTTATTGGCCGGGCGTGTTCATGACGTTGGCGCAGGCATGCATGCCGCGGGTATCCCCTGCAGAGTCAGCCGCTACCCGGACATCGGCAACTTTGTAGACGTTGTCCGACTCGTCCGGCATCAGGACATAGCGCACGTTGCAATACTGCCAACCGCCCGCCGAGCCCATTGGGGCGCCATTGAACGCATTGACCCACTGCACCTGGTTGTCGTACGAACTGCCGTAGGAAAGAAAGCGCATCCCACCGGCCTCATTGATTGCCGGCGGCCCGTTCGCCACGACTACATCATGTTCTGTTTTCCCTACCCACACCTGGACCAGCGTTGACTCGGCCAGCGACAGCTTGCGCTTGCCGCGCAATTGCGCAGCCTTGGCGGTAAAAGAAAGTTCTCCGCCAAGCTTCTTGAGCGTTGCATTGGTCTGATCTGCTTCACGGTCAACTTTCGACTTGAGCTGGGCCATGTTTCGTTTGAGTCCGGCGATTTCAGCCGGCGTCATCTTCCGCGCGGCTACCGAGGGCGGGCGTACCGCGTCCTTCCAGATGTGCTTCCAGGTGAAATCTGCCGCATCCTCACCAGGACCTATTGGAACCACGGCCAAACCGTGGAGGCCCAGCCCTTCCATATTTTTTGCAAGCAGTCCGTCATTGATGGAGCGGTCCGGGTTACCCGAGGCCTGCAGTGCGCTCGAGAAAGCATCCGGCTGACAGGCAATGCGATAGGCCTGCAGCAAGGTGTAGCTCGAGGTGGTCTGCCAATCCGTGGGTTGCATTGCATCGTAGCTGTCTTTTTTCCGCGACCAGGTTCCACCTCCACTGGAACGGAACCTGATGGTGTCTACTTCCGGCAAGGATGCAAGTTTGACCTCCATATCTTTCGGCACCCGCACATTGCTTCCATTCACGTCCGGCATGTTCATGCGATTCATGTTGGGGCATTCGAATTGCGCCGCCATGACCGTCCAATTAGGCTTGTCAGCCGCCTCGTAGACCAGTTCCAGCTCGATCCCTCGAATCAGCGTTTTGGAAAATGCACTGCCACCCAGTCTGGCAATATCCTCCGCATCGGCATACACGATCACGCGATTGGGCGATTCACCCTGCACGTCGATGATGTACTTGTTCGCCAGTACCGGGCTGGCCATCGCCAATAGGGCCAGCCCGCAAAACAGTTCTTGAACGTTCATCGAAGGGTCCATTGTGGTGATCCACAGCGCAGTGCATGGCCGGCTATGACCTTGAGAGGGTTCGATCTTAGAGTTGCTTGGTCCGGCTAACAAGCCGACCAGAATGGCTACTACCTGCCAGACGCGCAACGACTCAAGCAATTTCCATCTCTACGCTGATGCCCGGTCCACGCGCAGCGTAGTGAGGTCTAATAACCGTTACAGCAAGACGAATTTCGACCCTAAACTTTCAACAGATTGAGGTAACGAATCGCGTTTCGAGGCCAACGTTTACTGGCGGTAGCGCATTGATCAACACGACGGCATCGTCGCCCTGGTTAAGGTAAATCAAGAAGTCACCAGACTCGAACGTAACTCTGAATCCGGCCAGCCAAGGCTCGTGTCCGCTGAGCGAGTCAAGCACCCCCTCGACTTCGCAAACTTTGGTTTCCCCAAGGTGCGTTGCTGATAAACCTGCGAGCAGGTCTTCCCGTTTCCAGGAGCAGGTCGCGTTCGGCTCTATGTCGAAAGCTGTCGGCGTCTCGGACGGCAAGAAGTCCGCGCCTACTTTCTCGCCGTCACTCAAGAGATACATTGATAATATTTCTTGCTCGCCAAAGTGCCACTCCAGATCACCTAGGTCTCCCAGTACTTTCTCGTCGTTGAAATAATACTGGTCGTGCAGCAGCTGGCTCAGGCGCTTTCCCAAAAGCGAGCGTGCGTTTTGGAGGTCTTGTGCCGCCCTTGCTGGGGACGGAGAGTAGCGGCCAGACATCGGGGATCTCATAGAGGTGGGAAGAGCGGCAGATACTACACAAACGCTGTTGCAACTGGGCAACAGCCCACAACGCATCACAGACGGCTTGATCATCAGCCACCCCCGCCACAACCCGCCAAAACACGACGCGCAGAGCTAGACCGCGTTGGAGCGACTTCAGTCGCGATGGGCTGCAAAGCAGCCCCAATTGCTGCATTTGCGATCCCAGCCCCCGCCTGCGCCGTGGTCGTTTTGATGGATTTTCCAAACGGGAACCCGTCTACAGCACCACAATCCTGTAAGACCTTTCCGAATGTGAAACCAAACACTTCAGGATCGCAACGCTGGCGAATTATCCTACGCCACGAGCCGAACTATCGCCGTTGTCGGGGAAATGCTTCAGGACTAATGTCCACCGCGTCGCTTCAGCGACCGGGTGTGAGAACCCGAATGCGTTAAAGCTCGGCCAAGTTTCATGGTGGCCATGCGTGGGCAGACTTCGGTCTGGCCGGGTTTTGCTCTGACGCCTCGGTTTCTCACCCCGCGCATGGCTGCCACCCGATCCTGTGAGAAGGATGGATGGCAGCTTGGTATCCATAAGTCAGAGCTCCCATCATGAAAAAGCCCGTACCTGATCCACCCCAAACTCAGCACGCCCGCAACTACTTCCTGATCAATCCAGACCTCAGCGCCATCGATGCCTTGAATCACACCCTTGAGTTGATGTCGGGAATCGAAACCACCCTAGACGAATACATCTGCGCGAACGCCGGTGAGCCGGGGGTGCCGATGTTGGTGAATACGGTGCATCAAGTGCAGATGGTGCGGGCGTTGGCTACGTTTGCGGTACGACGTATGGAGCAGAGCTAACCACGTTGTAGTTAGTCCAAAGCCCGTCCTTTACCAATATTCCATTGCTCCAAGCGACCGGGGTTTTGCCTATTAAATGACCAAGAAGGGCTATAAACGGACAGACTTCCTATGGCCTATCATTCGAAACAAAAGTTCTGCCCTAGATTGTGGCGGATTCCGACCTATTAGCGCCCTCACCGGACCCAGGCAATCGGATGGCATTGTGGAAACATGGGCTGGATTATCTTTTAGGCAGCGGGGATTAATCAGATGCTAATGAGTCTATCCGCTACCGCTTTTCCAGACCCGTGATTCATCCGGATAAGTGCTGAGATCACAAAGCAGAAGAGACGATTCTTATCGTTAATGGCGTAAAGGTCCCATCCGTGCTACACAACAGCTAGAAAATGGCTTTTCGCCATCAAAACAGAGGTGGGGCAGGGATGCAATTTGTAATGAATGGTCCAGATATTCCAGATGAGCTGCTCCAGGCCCATGAAGAAGGGAGGGTAATTTTCTTCTGTGGGGCAGGTATTTCATATCCAGCAGGGCTCCTGGATTTCAGAGGGTTGGTAGAACTCATCTATAAAGAAGCGTCGACTACCTTTGATAGCGCAGAGCAGAAGGCTTTTGATAACTACCAGTTTGATGCCACGCTTGATCTACTAGAACGTCGTTTGCCGAATGGGCGGGGTGCGGTTCGAGAGGCGTTAGCGCGGGCTCTCAAGCCCAAAATTCGACTCAAAGGCGCAACTGATACGCATGCGGCATTGCTGAGATTGGGAAAGTGTCGGACTGGTGAAGTGCGTCTGGTAACCACAAATTTCGACCGAGTGTTCGATGCCGCAGGTCGGCGTACAAAACAGAGTTTCAACTCTTACTCAGCTCCCATGCTACCTCTTCCCAAAAAAAGTCGATGGGATGGGGTCGTTTATCTGCACGGGAAGCTGCCGGATAAACCCAACATTTCAGAACTGAACCGACTGGTCATTACCAGCGGGGACTTTGGACTTGCTTATCTAACTGAGCGTTGGGCTGCCCGATTCGTAAGCGAACTTTTCCGTAACTACGTGGTTTGCTTCGTGGGGTACAGCGTCAGCGATCCAGTTCTGCGATACATGATGGACGCATTGGCGGCTGACAGAATGCTTGGAGAAGTTACCCCCCAGGCGTGGGCGTTCGGATCTTGTGCACCAGGAGAAGAAAGCCTGAAGACCGCTGAATGGAAAGCAAAAGGGGTCGCACCTGTTTTGTACCACACTCAGCCGGGCGCGAACGCGCATAGAGGATTGCACCAGACTCTAAAAGTTTGGGCCGAGACTTACAGTGACGGGACTACCGGTAAGGAGCGGATCGTAACCGCCCATGCTCTTTCCAGGCCTTCGGCCAGCACCCGGCAAGATGATTTCGTGGGGCGCATGCTGTGGGCGCTTTCTGACAAGTCAGGACTGCCGGCGCGGCGTTTTGCAGATTTCAACCCTACTCCGCCTTTGGAGTGGCTGCTAGACGCCTTCAGTGATTCCCGCTACTGCCACTCAGATCTCGCGCGTTTTGGTGTTCCCTGTCACGCTGAACCTGATCTAAAGCTCAACTTCAGTCTGATTCAAAGGCCATCGCCTTATCATCTAGCGGCGCCGATGACATTAGGCAGCGGGAGCACGGGTAACTGGGACCATGTGATGTTCCAGATCGCTCGTTGGCTTGTCCGACATCTAGACGATCCAGATCTTCTAATATGGCTTGCTATGCGTGGTGGATATATCCATGATCGGCTTGCATTTCTTATTGAAGATCAACTGACGCGTATCGCTAGGCTCCATACCGAAGGAAACGCCACTGAGTTGGACGCGCTTCGCAAAAGCTCACCTAATGCGATACCTGGGCCTAACATGCGTAAGCTGTGGGGACTATTCCTGACGGAACGGATCAAGTCTCCCCTCAAAAACATGGCCCTCTACAGCTGGTTGGAGCGATTGAAACGTGATGGTCTGACTGCCAGTCTTCGACTGCAACTCAGGGGGCTACTTTCGCCTGTAATATCGATCTCCCGCCCGTTTCGATTTTCACAAGAGCAGGATGTCTCAAACAAAAAACTGCGCGATCTTGTTAACTGGGATTTAGTTTTAGTCTCCGATCATGTGCGATCCACGCTCTCTGAGTTGTCTCGTTCGGAGTGGGCACCGGTCCTGCCCTTACTACTTGAGGATCTCCAGGCATTGGTCCGTGATGCGTTGGATCTTTTGCAAGAATTGGGAAGTGCTGATTCATCTAAGGATCGTTCGTATTGGGATCTGCCGTCTGTCAGTCCTCACTGGCAGAATCGTGGTTTCCGCGAATGGGTCGTGCTTGTGGAACTACTGCGTGATTCGTGGCTGGTTACTTTCCAAGAACAACCCGAAGCTGCTGCGAAGATTGCGCATAGGTGGTTTGAGGTTCAATACCCAACATTTAAACGCTTGGCGCTCTTTGCTGCTAGTCAGGATGGAGCTATTCGTCCTGATGTTTGGGTTGAATGGCTACTTGTCGAGAATGGTCGTTGGTTGTGGTCCCCCTCCACTAAACGCGAGGTCTATCGTCTACTTGTGTTGCAAGGGAGCATACTGTCCTTTACCGCTCAAATAAGGCTAGAGCAAGAGATTTTGGCCGGCCCCCCCAAAGAAATTTTCGTGGAAGGCATTACGGATGATCGCTATCAGATACAAGTAGACCGGGCGGTTTGGAGGGGCTTGGCAAAGCTTAAGTGTGGTGGGCTTGTGCTGGGTGATCAGGCTCAGCAAAGACTTGATACGCTGTCCGCAGCCTACCCACATCTACGTTTGGAAGACAATCAGAGTGACGAGTTTTCTCATTGGATGAGTGGGACTGGAGATCCTGACTATCAGCAACAGCGTATTATCAATACTGCACCATACAAACGCAAAGCATTGGTCCAATGGCTTCGAAATGTCCCGCCATCTGATGGATATTTCGATGAAGACACCTGGAGAGATGTATGCCGAAAGCATCTTCTCAACAGCTTGTATGCTTTGGGTGATCTAGCGGACGAAGGTCAATGGCCCGTAAGTAGGTGGCGGGAAGCTTTCCAAGCATGGAGCGAATCAGGCATAGCTCGAAAATCATGGCGTTACGTTTCTCCTTGGATCAATAGGATGCCCGATAGTGAACTTGAGCAGGTAATTCATTATGTAACTCGCTGGCTTGATGAGGTATCCAAATCAGAGCTTCAAGATATGGATTTGTTTTTGAGGCTTGTCCGTAGGGTCATGCATCTCCCCCTGGAAGCGGATACTGGGATGACCAGCAATGGTGAACCGATCAATCAACCAGTTACTGAAGCCATCAATCACCCCATTGGGCACGTCACCCAGTCTCTCTTGAATATTTGGGAGAGATCAGGCCTTAACGATCGTGGCGGTCTGCCAGAATGGATAGGGCACATTTTCTCCGAGTTGTGCGATGCGCGAGTGGAGCGATACCGTCATAGCAGGGTTTTGCTTGCTTCCAGACTTATTGCTTTGTACCGGGTGGATGAAGCTTGGACGAGAGCAAATCTACTTCCTCATTTCAGCTGGGCCCGTAGTCCTGCTGAGGCTATGAGGGCTTGGGAAGGTTTCTTATGGTCGCCGCGCCTGTATCGTCCGCTTCTGTTGGCCTTGAAAGCTGAGTTTCTTGATACTGCACGCCATTATGCGGATCTGGGTGAACATGCAGAGCAATTCGCGGCAATTTTCACGTACGCAGCCTTAGATTCACTTGAGGGGTACACCAAGGATGAATTCCGGGATGCTTTTTCAGCGTTTCCACTAAAAGCGTTACAAGAGGCAGCTCAGGCCCTTTCACAAGCGCTGGAGGGGGCAGGGGAACAGCGGGAGGAATATTGGCGAAATCGGATCCTGCCTTTTTGGCAAAACATCTGGCCAAAATCAAGGGACTTAGTTACATCCAATATCGCTGAATCATTGATCCGGATGTCCATAGCTGCCGGAAGACAATTTCCTGAGGCCCTAAAAACGATTTACGATTGGCTGGTGTCCATCGAGCATATGCACTACGTCACCCATATGCTTCATGAATCAGGCCTCTGCTCAAGTCACCCTGAAACAGCACTACGCTTGCTGGATGCGGTCGTAGACGAGCAGGGTTGGCCGTCTACTGACCTTCTCACTTGTATGCAGGCGATCGCAGAGCAGCAGACGAACCTTGCTGAACGTCCTGAGTATCGTCGTCTTATGGAATACTTGCGTCGCCGTGGCCAGACCTAGCGCCGAAAAAACCGATGCAGCGGCTGAATTAACCTTGTGCAAGAATGTGGACTGCGGAGCAATTGGATGAATATTTCTAGCCGATAGCTGTATCTCTACGGACAGAGTAAACCTGGGTTCTCGTCAACATGAAGCTTAACGAGAAGGCAGGTTTACCATCATTGCGGACTTCACTGGCCGTACGCTTTGGGCCGATAACCGCTTGTAGCGGAACGCAACCCTCAACCCTTCAAATGCCACAGAAGGATATGGTTGTATCTCATTCAAATTTTGGGGCGGTTAACAAATACAAATTCGCGGATCAATTTCACCTACCATTCCAGATACAAACCAAGAGGATGTCTCAAATCTAAGTCGATGTGCATCACGCGCGCCCATTTCGCTTTATCCCTCGGCGATGATAGGCAGTGGCCTTGAAAAAAACGCACAGGCAGAAAAGGTATTGACATCCCCAACACCAATGCCTAAAGATTCCCCGACCTGGGGAGGCACCCTGCTGCGAAGGGAAAAAACCCTCAAGTCTACATCTTGATTTTTCGCCTTTTCCGGTCCAGCAAGCAGCATGCAATTACCGAGACATCGGTACAGGCCAATGGAGAAAAATCATGTCTGCTGCAATCGACTGCTACAACGACTTCAAGTACCTATCCCGCCAGTTCAAAAACGATGGCATGACGCATTGCCAACGGCTCGATCTTCTTTGCCGCAAGCTCGGTTTCAACAACCGGCATCATTTCGAGCAGATGATCGCCCAACTCCCTGATGCTCAGATCGGCAAATTCTCAACGAAACTCATGCATCAAGCTTGCGCAAGGGTGCTGCCAAAGCCCAACGTGGCCTACTATGAGTTCATCTCTCAGCACGAACGACGCATGCGCTTCTACAGCCTTTGGGTGGGCTGGGACAAACGCGGACAGGAGATTCGTGTTCCTAGGGGGCTCAATGGGCCTTTCTCGGTTCCGCGTCTGCGTGAGCGGCTGGATGCGCCTGTATATGTTGTTGAAACTGATCGCCAGTTGGTGGCTTGGAGAAGTCAGTGGCACGGCATGGCTTATGTGCCTGTAGCACTTGCACGCGAGCACATGAGTGAAGCTTTTGCACGTCATCAATCGGTGGCGAAAGGGCCTCGAAATGAAGCTTATGGACTGGAGGCAGATTTCAGCGACAATTATGCAACATGGTATCCAGTTGGCGAGTAGATAGGCTATAGGGGCTGCGATGCGGCCCCGCTTTGATGCAACGCAGCAGGATGTCTCCAGTAACCACAGTGACCTTCCCCAGTCGCTTACGCTAACCGCCCAAACCTCAGTTTTATCCTCTTTCCTGTAGGCAATTTCCCAAAGATACTCCCCGCGCGCGTTTTCCGTTGTGATCCCCTTCCAACGCTCCTAGTCTCCCCCGGTCGTCGCAACCCGACGACACGACTTTGACAGGTCGCAACGGTAAACAACAAACGGCTACCGCTTATGGCAGCTGTACGTGCGGGCACGCTTGCGTGCGCCGGAGCTTGTTGTTTCCGCCGGTCTGTCAACCCACGTACAGCTGCCACCCACTGTTTGACAGCAGCGGATGGTGGTCTTCAAAGGGAAACAAGCATGTTGAAGATAGTCCCTGATCCACCCCTCATTGCCCCCTCCGCCACGCCTCACAGCGGCAGATGTCAATCAACGTCCCCAGATCCTTCCCCATGCCTCAATGCTCGTCTCGCGTCGGGCATGACAAAGGCTTGCATCATCGAAGACGAACCGCCGCCAAATCGCATGAACCAACTCTCCTCCGCCAGCTCAGCAGACGGGTCTAACAAGCCACAGCCACGCCCCCCGGCACCGCGCAAAGCAACTTCGGCTTTGGTGGGAAGACCCGACCAATGAGCGAGCAAACATCCCAGCAGTCAGACAAGGCCAGCGTCTCCGTCGGTTCAGCCACCTTTGGCGAGGGCGCCAGTGGCACCAGCACCCATCGTCTCTTCAGGGTCATCCCAGGCCACGATCATGACTACCTGCTAGAGCAAGCCAGCATCTTGATGAGCTGCGTCTACCAGCTCAATCGGGAGGCAAGCCTGGAACGGGACGACAAGCTGATCGTCGCCGCTTACTACCTCAGTGGCATGGCCAAGGCGCTCATCGAAGACATCGCAATGGCACGCACCATCACCCCGCCAGCAGCGACGTAGTACGCACTGTCTGCCGCCAACCCCGAGTGACAAGCCATTGGGTGAATGAGCGCAACCCGCTCGAACGCCCATGCGAAAACGGCGACCCACATCCGAAAAGATGAGGTCGCCCGTTCAATCAAATTCGTCCACTAAAGACCCCTTAGGCCCGTGCCGATAAGTAGAAAACGCACCCACGGACGGTCCCTCATGCGCAGCTCTCTCCTGACCCTCGCCCTCACCCTACTCACCCTAACCACCCCCGCCTCCGCCCTCCAACCCACCCCCACCGACGCCCAAATCGCCCAACACCTCATCGACCAATCCATCGCGGCCTACCCCGGCCCCTGCGCCTGCCCCTACAATCGCGCGCGCAACGGCAGCAGTTGCGGCCGGCGCAGCGCCTACAGCCGTGCGGGCGGCTACGAAACCCTGTGCTACCGCAAAGACATCACCCAGGAAGCCATCAAGGCCTACCGCGACCAATACAATCCCACCCCGGCCAACCGCAAACGCAATCAGTAACCGGTGTTGCATTCCCTGACGGCGCTACAAGCGGAACCCTTTTCCAGGCATTCCTCCCCAACTTTTCCCGACTGTGTCCCTCTGCTACCTGCCGAGGTCGCCATGCTCACCCGGCCCGCAGGTCCTCCAGCACAGTCAAACCTTGCAAGCCGGTGGCCGCCTCCACTACGAACACATCGAAAGCCCTGACGGCCAACGCCTCTCGATCGGCACGCTCGAAACCCGCGCCGGTGCGCGCGAGAGCCTGCAAAACTGCGCGGTTTTTTTGCAGGCCATGGCATCATCTTCAACCTGGGTCAGTTACAGATGACCGATTGCAGCGGCGCGCGGGTTTTTCCGTGCGTGCACGGCAGTCTTGGCAGCCACAGCAGCCTGGCCCTCTGCAACCCTCAACCGAACCGGAGACGGCACGCGATGCCCGAAGCACCACTGTCACTCGTTTTCATCCCGGCCCTGGTCGCTTTGCTCAAGGCCGCAGAAGATGCCAAAGGCACACCCTTGGACATGCAGGAGGTGCTGGATATTCGAGACAAGGGCGTCTGCATCGCACTGCCAGCGGATGAAGCCGCGGCCATGGCGATGAGTCGCGGCTATGCGGACATCGATCCGCAACACTGCTGGGAGGAATGGCAGCAAGTGCGCGCCGTGCTTTAAAGGGCAATCGCCAATGCGGCAGTCCTGACAAAACCTTGAACTATTCATCACCGCCCGCGCCCTAACCTTGTGCGCATTACCGCACGCTCAGGCCACCCGCTGAGCCGTTCATCCAGACACAAGGATTCAGTCAGTTATGAAAAGCGAACAAGTTGAAGGCACCGTACAAAAAGTAGCCGGTAAAGCTCAAAACGCCGTCGGCAAGCTGTTTGGCGATTCCAAGCTGGAAGCCGAAGGCGCAGGCCGTGAAGCGGCTGGCCAGTTGACCGAGACCTATGGCGACGCAATGAACTGCGTCTCCAACTTCGTCAAAGAGAAGCCAGTGGCCGCTGTGGCCATTGGTGCAGTTGCGCTGCTGGTGCTGGGTCGCCTGCTGCGCCGCTGAATCGGCGAGAAACGCGCCTGAGCGCTCAGCTCGATCTCGGCCCCGTACGCTTGGTAATGACTTATGCCAAGCGTACGGGGCCGAGTCTCGTTTTGCTGGAGGCGTCCGCTTGGCCATCAAGGTTGCACGTCAGCGACTGAGGCCGCTCTGCGACCCATTGCGCCTGACCGGACCGGTAACGGTCGGTAGCGCAGTCCGAAGACTCAAGCCTCATTGGTACCACAAAGCGTCCCCAGCCCCCCTCAGTGGTTGTACGCCCGCTCGTTATGCTCCCCAAGATCGAGCCCCATCTCCTCCACCGTGTCATGCGCACGCAGCCCCATCACCGCTTTCAACCCCTTGAGGATGATCCAGCTGGCGATGAAACAGTACGCTGCGGTAAACGCCACCCCCTTGATCTGCGCGATCACCTGATCGGCCATGCTCACGCCGTCGACCAGCCCGCCCAGTGCCGGCATGCAGAACACGCCGGTCAGCACGGCACCGATCATGCCGCCAATGCCATGCAGGCCAAAGACATCCAGGCTGTCGTCATACCCCAGGCGGGTCTTCAGTACGGTCACGCTGAGGTAGCAGAACACGCCGCACAGCAGGCCAATCGCCAGCGCGCCGCCTACCCCGACATACGCACAGGCCGGGGTGATGCCGACCAGGCCGGCCAAGGCGCCACTGGCCAGGCCCAAGGCACTGGGCTTGCCCACCTTTAGCCATTCGGTGAACATCCAGCCGAGAATCCCGGCGCAGGCGCCCAGCTGTGTGTTGAGCATCACGATGCCTGAAAGCCCGCTGAGGCCGCCGCCAGACCCGATGTTGAAGCCGAACCAGCCGACCCAGAGCATTGCCGCGCCGGCCATGGTCAGGCTCAGGTTGTGCGCGGGCATCGGTGCGTTCTGGTAGCCCTTGCGTTTGCCGAGCAGTAGACAGGCGGCCAATGCCGCGACCCCGGCATTGATGTGCACGGCGGTGCCGCCGGCAAAATCCAGCACACCCCAGTTGTGCATCAGCGCCCCTGCCCCGCCCCAGACCATGTGCGCGACCGGCGCGTAGACCAGGGTGAACCAGAGCGCCATGAACAGCAGCGCGGCGGAGAATTTCATGCGCTCGGCGAAGGCGCCGGCGATCAGCGCGGGGGTGATGATGGCGAAGGTCATCTGGAAGGTGACGTATACGCCTTCGGGGATGTCGCCGACCAGGCTGTCGGGCGTCATGCCGGCGAGGAACGCGCGGTTCAGGCCGCCGATGAAACTGTTGAGCGTGACTTCGCCTTCGACCATGCCGGTGCTGTCGACCACCAGGCTGTAGCCGTAGATCACCCACAGCACGCCGACCAGCCCGGCGATGCCGAAGCATTGGGTGAACAACGAAAGCATGTTCTTGGCCCGCACCAGACCGCCGTAGAACAGCGCCAGCCCGGGCAGGCACATGAACAGCACCAGCACGGTGGCGGTGACCATCCAGGCGGTGCTGCCGGTGTTCAGGGTCGGGGCTTCGGCGGCGTGGGCCAGGGGAATGCAGGCGCTGAGCGCGAAGAGTGCGAGCAGCGATTTTCCGGGAAGACGGTTGAGCATGGTGCGAGCTCCTGCAGTGAACGGAAGGTGTCTGGCAGAAAGCAAGGTGCGCGTGTGCTGGGCCGTGTGGGCCTCTTGGAAGGGGTAATACAGGTTGCCGGGGTGTATGTGATTGCAGATTCGCGACACGGTGGCCATTGGACCGGCTTTGCCGGCCATCGCGACTGACCGGAGCGCCGGACCGGTCGCTACACGACCGCGAGAGGCCCACGTACCTCCTGTTGGAGCTTTAGCCGCAATGGCCGGCGCAGCCGGCCTGATGAAGGCACTACGTCACCGTTTGTCAGAGTCGAATGAAAGACCGTTGGCCTCTAACCGACCGTGTGAATTTCAGAGACTTCGCGGTAATTGAGATTTACGCGGTCGTGGCAACTTCAGTCGCGCAGGGCAGCGAAGCCGCCCTGACTCAAGCAATACCGACCACCCAATGGAGACGCGATGACAGCCATTTGGACTGCTTCGCAGCCCTACGCGGCTAACCGGAGCGCCGAGCCGGCCGCCCCCTGAAAACCAGTTTCTTGCACGACAGTGCAACGCCTTGCGGCGGGCGGACGCCTGCAGGTAAGCCGCTAGTACTGACTCCCCGGAATCCACGACGTCCCCGCCAACGGCACCCGCGCCATGGCGGCGGACTCCACGGTCAGCGCCACCAGATCTTCGGGATCGAGGTTATGCAGGTGCGACTTGCCACAAGCCCGGGCCATGGTCTGCGCTTCCAGTACCAGCACGCGCAGGTAGTTGGCCAACCGCCGCCCGCCTTCGACCGGGTCGAGGCGTTTCGACAGCTCCGGGTCCTGGGTGGTGATGCCGGCCGGGTCGCGGCCGTTCTGCCAGTCATCGTAGTAACCGGCGGCCGAGCCGATCTTGCGCAGCTCTTCGTCCAGGCGCGGGTGGTTGTCGCCCAGGGCAATCAACGCAGCGGTGCCGATGGCCACGGCGTCGGCGCCGAGCGCCATGGCCTTGGCCACGTCGGCGCCGTTACGGATGCCACCGGAGACGATCAGTTGCACCTTGCGGTGCATGCCCATCTCCTGCAGCGCCTGCACGGCCTGGGGAATGGCCGGCAGAATCGGGATGCCGACGTGTTCGATGAACACTTCCTGGGTGGCGGCGGTACCGCCCTGCATGCCGTCAAGCACGATCACGTCGGCACCGGCCTTCACCGCCAGCTTGACGTCGTAGTACGGGCGGCTGGCGCCGATCTTCACGTAGATCGGCTTTTCCCAGTCGGTGATCTCGCGGATCTCGGCGATCTTGATCGCCAGGTCATCCGGGCCGGTCCAGTCCGGGTGGCGGCAGGCCGAGCGCTGGTCCACGCCGATGGGCAGCGTGCGCATGCCGGCCACGCGCTCGGTGACCTTCATGCCCAGCAGCATGCCGCCACCGCCGGGTTTGGCGCCCTGGCCCAGGACGATCTCGATGGCGTCGGCCTTGCGCAGGTCGTCGGGGTTCATGCCATAGCGCGAGGGCAAGTACTGATAGACCAGGTGCTGGGACTGCCCGCGTTCTTCCGGGGTCATGCCACCATCGCCGGTGGTGGTGCTGGTGCCGGCGATGGTGGCGCCACGGCCCAGGGCTTCCTTGGCATTGGCCGACAACGCGCCGAAGCTCATGCCGGCGATGGTCACCGGGATCTTCAGGTGGATGGGCTTTTTGGCAAAGCGGTTACCGAGGATCACGTCGGTGCCGCACTTCTCGCGGTAGCCTTCGAGCGGGTAGCGCGAGACGCTGGCGCCGAGCAGCAGCAGGTCGTCGAAGTGTGGCAGCTTGCGCTTGGTGCCGCCGCCGCGAATGTCATAGATGCCGGTCTCGGCGGCGCGCTGGATTTCCTGGATGGCCAGGCGATCGAAGGTGGCCGACTCGCGCAGTACGGGAGGTTGTTTCTCGCTCATGGTGTGGCTCCTTGATCAGTACGCCGAGGCGTTGTCGACTTTGAAGTTGTACAGCTGACGGGCCGAGCCGTAGCGTTTGAAGTCGCGGGCGTTCTCGTTGAAGCCGGCCTTGTTCAGCAGCGCTTGCAGCTCCTCGATGTGTTCGGGGCGCATGGTTTTTTCGATGCAATCGGAGCCCAGCGACTCGACGCTGCCTTTGACGAAAATCTTCGTCTCGTACAGCGAATCGCCCAGCGCATCGCCGGCGTCGCCACACACCACCAAACGTCCCGCCTGACCCATGAAGCAGCTCATGTGGCCAATGCTGCCGCCGACCACGATGTCGATGCCCTTCATGGAGATGCCGCAACGGGCACCGGCATCGCCTTCGATCACCAGCAGGCCGCCATGCGCAGTGGCGCCCGCCGCTTGCGAAGCACTGCCTTTGACGCGCACGTAGCCCGACATCATGTTCTCGGCGCAGCCCACGCCCACGTTGCCGTGCACGGTGATCGAGGCTTGCTGGTTCATGCCCGCGCAGTAGTAGCCGGCGTGACCCTGGATATCCACCGACACCGCTTCGTTGATGCCCACCGCCAGGTTGTGTGCGCCATCGGGGTGGGTAACGATCCATTCGCGTTCTGCAAGGGTTTGCGCTTGATCGTGCAAACCCTGGTTGAGGTCGCGCACGCTGGCGCTGCTGAGGTCGATGGTCTTCATGGGCGTGCTCCTTGGGCCGACTCGCGTTCCCAGATGTACAGGGTGGCCGGGACCGGTTCCCAGACCTTGGCGTGCTCGATGCCCGGCAGGCTAGACAGCGCCTGGTATTCCGAGGCCATGGCGACGTAATCGTCGGTTTCCGCGAGGATCGCCGGTTTGCAGGCGATCGGGTCGCGGATCACCGCAAAACCGTTGCGGGTGCCGATGGCGAAGGTGAAGAAGCCGTCCAGCGCGTTGAGCGAGCTGTCCAGGGCGGTCTGCAGTGAATCGCCTTGTTGCAGGCGCCAGGCAAGGTAACCGGCGGCCACTTCCGTGTCGTTCTCGGTGTCGAACTCGATCCCTTCGCGGCGCAGTTCCTGGCGCAGGCGGAAGTGGTTGGACAGCGAGCCGTTGTGCACCAGGCACAGGTCGGCACCGGTGGAAAACGGGTGGCTGCCCTCCATGGTCACGGCGCTTTCAGTGGCCATGCGGGTGTGGCCGATGATGTGGCTGCCTTGCATGGAGGCCAGGCCGAAGCGCTCGGAAATCGCCTTGGGCAAGCCCATGCCCTTGAGAATCTCGATGCTCTTGCCAGCGCTCATGATGCGCACCGACGGTGCCAGCTCGGCGAGGGCAGCGCGCACGGCGGCCTCTTCGGCGTGGATCTTCAGCACAACGGCGCTGGCATTCTGAAACCAGTCCAGCGAGGCGCCGAGTTTGCCTTCCAAGGCGCCGACCAGCGCCTGGAAGTCATAGCCCTCGGTGGTCGCCTGCAAGGTCAACTTGACCCAGCCGTCGGCCACTTCGTCACCGTAGATGGCAAAGCCTGCGCTGTCGGGGCCACGGTCGGTCATGGCTTCGAGCATGGGCTCGAAGAGCTTGCCGAGCTGGGGCTCGAGCGCTGGGTTTTTCAGGTACAGCCCTACAATTCCGCACATATCGTCAACTCCTGGGCAGAAAAACCCCTACCCATGGGCAGGGTGTCAAAACGGTGGATGAACAAGGTTCGATCAGAAGAATTCGGTGTAGCGCTTCACTTCCCAGTCCGAGACGTGACGGCTGTACTCCACCCATTCCATGCGCTTGAGCTTGATGAACTCGCCAACGATCTCGGGGCCTAGCACCTCGGCGAACAGCGGGTCGGCTTCCAGCGCGTCGCAGGCTTCCTTGAGCGACTGCGGCAGGGTCTTGATGCCGCGGGCAGCGATCTCCTCAAGGCTCAGCTTGTAGAGGTTCTCGTTGCACACCTGCTCGACTTCCAGCTGGCGGTCGATGCCGTCGAGGCCGGCGGCGATGATCGCGGCGCTGACCAGGTACGGGTTGCAGCCAGCATCCGGCAGGCGGAACTCGAGGCGGCCGTAAGGCACGCGGACCATGGCGGAGCGGTTGTTGGCGCCAAAGGCGATGAAGGCCGGCGCCCAGGTGGCACCGGACAAAGAGTTGCCGACGACCAGGCGCTTGTAGGAATTGACTGTGGGCGCGGCGAAGGCGCACAGGGCCGGGCCATGGGCCAGGAGGCCGGCGGCGAAGTGGTAGGCCATTTTCGACAGGCCCATGCCGCTCGGGTCGCTGGGGTCGTGGAACAGGTTCTTGTGGGTCGCGCTGCTGATCGACAGGTGAAAGTGCATGCCATTGCCGGCGCGCTTGGGGTCGGGCTTGGGCATGAAGGAGCAGATCATGCCCATGTCGTTGGCAATTTCGCCGGCGGCCATGCGGAAGAAGGTGAAGCGGTCGGCCGACTCCATGGCGTCGCTGTAGGTGTAATTGATCTCGAACTGGCCGTTGGCGTCTTCGTGGTCGATCTGATAGATGTCGAAGCCCACCGGCTGCAAGGCCTCGGTCAGGCGCTCGAGGAATTCGCGCGAGCGCGACAAGCCTTTGTAGTCGTAGCACGGTTTGTCCAGGTCATCGCTGCTGTCCACCATCTGCAGCTTGCCCTGGGGGTCACGCCGGAACAGGCTGAACTCGGGCTCGAGGCCAGTGTTCAAGGTCCAGCCGCGGTCACTCAGGCGCTCGACCTGCTGCTTGAGCACGTAGCGGCTGTCATAGGGCCAGGGCTTGTTGTCGACATGGCCCACGCAGACCACACGGCCATAGCCGGGCTGCCAGGGCACGGGGGTCAGCGAGGCCAGGTCACCCTTGGCCATGAAGTCGGGGCCATGCGGCTCCATGCCCATGCCGCAGATGGCGAACCCGGCGAACCCGGCACCCGCCTCTGCCACCATTTCCAGACCCGACACGGGGACCGACTTGGTTTTCGCTGAGCCATGAATATCGACGAACTGGGCCAGAACATACTTGATCCCGTGTGTCTCGATCAGGCGCTGTGTTTCGGGTGGCAACATGGACATGACTCCTGGCTGTAGCAGTTCGCGGTGGGATATCTTGAGCGTCCTGCGCAAATTATTACGATCAGGAAACTTAATTTCTCTACAGGAATGCAATCAGCTTGCCAACTTGCCGCCACCCCATGAAACAACCGGCAGGTGTAGTCGCGCTGCCTTATATGGGAAACTCTTTTTCCCGTGATGAATAAAGCCAGAAGCTGATCCCAGCACTTGCCACTCCGCACATTCCCAGTGCGAAATTAAATTTACTGTTCGGAAATAGTGCACTGCCATGACCACTGATGAGATCCAACCCAAACTCAAGCTGGAGCAATACCTGGGTATCCAGATCAAACGCCAGCGCCAGGCCCAGGAGCTGAAGCTGGCCGATGTGGCGCGCATCGCCGGCATCAGCCAGGGCATGCTGAGCAAGATCGAAAACGCGCAGGTGTCGACCAGCCTGGAAAACCTCAGCCGGCTGTGCGATGTGCTCGGCATGCCCATGTCCAAGCTGTTCAGCCAATACGACCAGCCGGGCAGCAGCGCCATTCTGGTCAAGCGCGACGAAGGCCTGGAAGTGGTTCGCCGTGGGACCGAGAAGGGCCATACCTATCACCTGCTGAACCACACCCGTGGGCCGAAGAAGAGCTTCGAGGCGTACATGGTGAGCATGGATGACGCCAGCGAAGAGTTTCCGACCTTCTCCCACCCCGGCACCGAATTCCTCCACTTGCTGGAGGGCGAACTGGTGTACCGCCATGGCAACCAGCTGTACCGCATGGAAGCCGGCGACAGCCTGACCTTCGATGCCGACATTCCTCATGGTCCAGAGACGCTGGTGAGCGTACCGATTCGCCTGCTGTCGATCATGAACTACAGCCCGTCAGAGGGCTGATCACCGGTCATCCCACGAGTCCGGCCTGCGTCTGGACTCGATACTCCCGCCTAGCCACTCCTCTCGCTTCAAATATTTCCTGCCAGTAAAAATAATTTCTCAACCGTGTAGACGCGCGCCCTGGATTCGCCTATAAATTCGCCATCTGGAATATTTAATTCCTTAAGGGAATATTTATTTGCAGGCGAAACCGCGCTTCACCGATCAATCCCTTGCCGGAAACCACGCCGTGCATTGCTGAGGAATGACCATGCCCCCTGAAAGAAACCATTTCATACTCAAGATCAGCTGCCCGGCGACCTCTGGCATCGTCGCGGCGGTCACCACCTACCTGGCCGGCAACGCCTGCTACATCGGTGAAATGGCGCAGTTCGACGATGAGCTGTGCGGCAAGTTCTTCATGCGCGCCGTGTTTCGCTTCAACGATGGGCACGAGGGCGATATCGTCCAGCTCAAGGCGGGCTTCGCCGACGTCGCGCACGCCTTCGGCATGCAGTGGGAACTGCACGATACGCGCCAACCGATGCGCGTGTTGCTGATGGTCAGCAAGTTCGACCACTGCCTCACCGACCTGCTCTACCGCCACCAGAAAGGCGAGATGGACATGGCCATCACCGCCATCGTTTCCAACCACCTCGACCTGCGGCCCATGGCCGAGCGTCAGGGCATCCGCTTCATCTACCTGCCGGTGAGCAAGGACACCAAGGCGCAGCAGGAAGCGGCGTTGATGAAGATCGTCGAGGAGACCAACACCGACCTGGTGGTCCTGGCGCGCTACATGCAGATCCTGTCGGATGACCTGTGCCGGCAGATTTCCGGCCGTGCGATCAACATCCATCACTCGTTCCTGCCCGGCTTCAAAGGCGCCAAGCCGTATCACCAGGCCTACGAGCGCGGCGTGAAGCTGATCGGCGCCACGGCGCATTACGTGACCAGCGACCTGGACGAGGGCCCGATCATCGAGCAGGAAGTGCAGCGGGTGGATCATGCCTACCTGCCCGATGACCTGGTCGCCATCGGCCGCGACACGGAAACCGTGGCCCTGTCCAAAGCCGTCAAGTATCACCTTGAGCACCGGGTGTTCCTGAACAAGGACAGAACGGTGATCTTCCGATGAACAGCGCCAAGCTGATTGATGGAAAGGCTGCCGCCCAACGGGTGCTGACGCAGGTTCGCGCGGACGTCGAGCAGTTGAAGGCCGAGGGCATCGCTCCGGCATTGGCGGTGATCCTGGTCGGGCAAGACCCGGCCAGCCAGGTCTATGTGCGCAACAAGATCCTGCGCGCCGAAGAGGCCGGTATCCGCTCGCTCGAATACCGCCTGAGCGCACAGACCTCGCAGCACACCTTGCTCACGCTCATCGCAGAGCTGAACGCCGACGCCGCCGTCAGCGGCATCCTGGTGCAGCTGCCGCTGCCTGCGCACATCGAAGAAACCCGTGCATTGCAGGCCATCGCACCCGGCAAGGATGTCGACGGCTTCCACAGTGACAACGTCGGAGGCCTGAGCCAGGGCCGCGCGGTACTCACGCCGTGCACCCCCAGCGGCTGCCTGCAGTTGCTGGAGGAAGCTTGCGGTGACCTGAGCGGCAAGCACGCGGTGGTCATCGGGCGCTCCAACATCGTCGGCAAACCCATGGCAGCACTGCTGCTCAAGGCGCATTGCTCGGTCACCGTGGTGCATTCGCGCAGTACCGATGCCAAGGCGCTGTGCCAGTTGGCCGACATCGTGGTCGCGGCCGTCGGCCGCCCGCGCATGATCGACGCCAGTTGGCTGAAACCCGGCGCGGTGGTGATCGACGTGGGGATCAACCGCATCGATGACAACGGCCGCAGCAGGCTGGTCGGTGATGTCGACTTCGACAGCGCCCTGCCCCAGGTCTCGGCCATCACCCCGGTGCCCGGTGGCGTGGGGCCGATGACCATCGCCTTTCTGATGAAGAACACCGTGACTGCTGCGCGGCAGCAGGCTCATGCACAACGCAGTTCCCCGGAGGCAGCATGCCGTTCAATCTCCTGAAGTACGGCCTCAGCGCCGAGTACCCGGTCGAGGTGGACTTGCCCGCGCCCAAAGCGCTCAAGCCCCATTACGACGTGGTGATCATCGGCGGTGGCGGCCACGGTCTGGCCACCGCCTACTACCTGGCCAGGTACCACGGGATCACGAATGTCGCCGTGCTGGAAAAGGGCTATCTGGGCGGCGGCAACACGGCGCGGAACACCGCCGTGATCCGCTCCAACTACCTGACCAGCGAGGGCGTGCGGTTCTACGCCGAATCGGTGCGGATGTTCGAGGGGCTGTCCAACGAATTCGACTTCAACATCATGTATTCCCAGCGCGGGCAGCTGACGCTGGCCCACACCGACGCCACGGTGCGCTCGTTCCGTCAGCGCGCCGAAGTCAACAAGCACTTTGGCGGGCGCACAGAAATGCTCGACCGCCAGCAGATTGCCGAGCTGGTACCGACCTTGAACCTCGACCCTGGCCACCTCCCGGTGATCGCTGGCCTGTGGCACAAGGATGGCGCCACCGCCCGGCACGATGCCGTTGCCTGGGGGTACGCCAAGCAAGCCGCCAAACGTGGGGTGGACATTCACCAGCTCACCGACGTGCAGGAACTGGTGATCGAAAACGGCGCGATCCGTGCGGTGAAAACCAACCGCGGCACGGTGCAGTGCGGCTGCGCGGTGCAGGCCGTGGCGGGCATGAGTTCGCAGCTGATGAAAAAAGCCGGTATCCGCTCGCCGATTCAGACCTTCCCGCTGCAAGCCATGGTGACCCAGCCCTTCAAGCCGTTTCTCGACCCACTGGTGAGCTCATCGGCCCTGCACTGCTACGTGCAGCAGACCAGCCGAGGTGAGGTGGTATTCGGCGGCGGCTCTGATCCCTACCCACTGTTCAACACCCGCTCCACCCTCGATCTGAAAGAAAGCCTGCTGGCCCACGCCATCGAGATGTTCCCGTTCCTGGCCAACGCCAAGCTGATGCGCCAGTGGGCCGGGATCACCGACATGACCCCGGACTACAGCCCGATCATGGGGCTGTCGCCGGTGAAGAACTACTACCTGGATGCCGGTTGGGGCACCTGGGGTTTCAAGGCAACGCCGATCTGCGGCAAGACCATGGCCGAGCTGGTCGCCAGCGGCGGCAAGGTGCCGGCGCTGATCGAGCCCTTTGCACTGGAGCGCTTTTCGACCTTCCGCCAGGTCAACGAAATGGGCGCCACGGCCGCCAGCCATTGAGGAGCACGACATGAAGGTAATGAACTGCCCGCTCAACGGGCCGCGCAACATCAGTGAATTCACCTACGGCGGCGAGTTCAAGCCCATGCCCGATCCGCAGACCTGTACCGACGTCGAATGGGCCGACTACGTGTTCAACCAGGACGACACCCTCGGCGTGGTCCGCGAATGGTGGATGCACACCCCTTCCAGCTACTGGTTCCTGGCAGAACGCCATACCGGCAGCGACGACATCCTGCGCACCTTCGATGCCAAAGAACTGTTCACCACCCGCGTTGATTTCACCCTCGCCAAGGAGACCGCGCAATGAGCCGCCTGCCCGCGCCCATGGGCGTGCTGATCGACCGTACTCAGCCGCTGCACTTCAGTTTCGATGGCACGCCGTACCAGGGCTTTGCCGGTGACAGCATCGCCAGCGCCCTGCTCGCCAACGGCCGTTTCCTGCTCTCGCGCTCGTTCAAGTACCACCGCCCGCGCGGCCCGCTGACCATGGCCGGGCAAGACGCCAATACCCTGGTACAACTGCCCAGCGAGCCCAATGTGCTGGCCGACCACCACGCGCTCGCCAGCGGCCTGCAGGTGACCGGGCAGAACTTCAACGGCTCGCTGGACCACGACAGGGACGCGTACCTCGGTAAGTTTTCCCGGTTCATGCCGGTGGGCTTCTACTACCGCTCGTTCTACAAGCCCAAGGGCGCCTGGAAGCTCTGGGAGCCGATCATCCGCAAGAAGGCCGGGCTCGGCGTGCTCGACCTGAGGTTTCAGCCCGAGTACTACGACAAGGCCTACCTGTTCGCCGACCTTGCCGTGGTCGGCGCCGGCCCGGCTGGTCTGCGAGCTGCGCTGACTGCCGCCAACGCCGGTGCCAAGGTCATCCTCATCGAGCAACAGCCGATCCTTGGCGGCTCGCTGAACTACGCCCGCTTCGCCATCGACACCACCCGCGCCGAGACCCTGCGCCGCGAGCTGATCGAGGCGGTGCAGGGCCACGCCAATATCCAGGTGCTGAAGCAGGCCACCTGCAACGGCTGGTTCACCGACAACTACCTGCCGGTGATCCAGGGCAAGCGCCTGTACAAGGTGCGCGCCAGCCAGTGCCTGATCGCCAGCGGTTCGTTCGATCAGCCGGTGATCTTTCGCAATAACGACCTGCCCGGTGTGATGCTCAGCAGCGCCGCCCAGCGGCTGATGAAGCTGTACGCGGTCAAGCCGGGCAAACGCGCAGTGGTGCTGACCGGTAACGACGACGGCTACTACGCCGCGCTCGACCTGCATGAGCAAGGTGTCGAAGTGGCGGCGCTGGTCGACATGCGCGCCACGCTCACGGATCGCCAGCTGCTGACCGCACTGGAGCAACGCGGCATTCGCTGCCACCTGGGCAGCACGGTGTATGAGGCGCTGCACGAAAAAGGCCTGCGCCATGTCAGCGGCGTGGACATTCGCACCATCACCGCGCGCGGTGAAGTGGCGCCCAACGGCCTGACGCTCGACTGCGACCTGCTGTGCATGTCGGGGGGCTACATGCCGGTCTATCAGTTGCTGTGCCAGGCCGGTGGCAAACTGGCCTACGACGATCAACTGGCCGAGTTCACCCTGAGCGGCCTGCCGAGCGGCCTCAGCGTTGCAGGCTCGGCCAACGGTTACCACGCGCTGGACAACGTGCTGGCCGATGCCATCGCCGCGTCACTCGAGATCCTCGCGGCGCTGCACCTGAGCGCCGATGTCGAGCCACCGGCCTTGCGCGCAGAGGCGCCGGTGAATTTCCCCTGGCCGATCTTTGCGCACCCCAAGGGCAAGGATTTCGTCGACTTCGACGAAGACCTGCAAGTGCGCGACATCATCAACGCCACCAAGATCGGCTACCGCGACATCCAGCTGGTCAAGCGCTACTCCACGGTCGGCATGGGGCCGTCGCAAGGGCGCCACTCGGCCCTGCCCACCGCGCGCCTGGTAGCCGCCTCGACCCAGCGCAGCGTCAGCGACACCGGCGTGAGCACCGCGCGCCCGCCGTTTACAGCCGAGAAACTGGCGCATGTCGCCGGCCGCGCCTTTGACCCGTACCGGCAGACCCCCATGCACCGCCGCCACCTGGAGGCGGGCGCAAAAATGATGCCTGCCGGTATCTGGCAGCGCCCGGCCTATTACGGCAAACCCAGCGAGCGCGATGCCTGCATGCAGGCCGAAGCGCTGCACGTGCGCACCAAGGTCGGCATCATCGACGTCTCCACGCTGGGCGGCCTGGACGTACGCGGCCCGGACGCCGCCGAGCTGCTCAACCGCCTGTACACCTTCACCTTCCTCAAGCAGCCGGTAGGCCGCTCGCGCTACGCGCTGATGACCAACGAGCATGGCGTCGTCATCGATGACGGCGTGTGCGCGCGCTTTGCCGAGCAACACTTCTATGTCACCGCCACCACCAGCGGCGTGGACCGCATCTACCAGCAGATGCTCAAGTGGAACGCGCAATGGCGCCTGGACGTCGACATCAGCAATGTCACGGCGGCGCTCGCGGCAGTCAACGTGGCCGGGCCCGATGCCCGCAAGGTACTGCAGAAGGTGTGCAGCGACCTTGACCTGTCTGCCGAGGCGTTTCCGTACCTGGCGGTGCGCCTGGGCACCGTGGCCGGGATCGAGGCGCGGCTGTTGCGGGTCGGTTTCGTCGGCGAGCTGGGCTATGAAATCCACGTGCCCGCGCGCCATGCGCTGGCGCTATGGGATGCCTTGATGGAGGCCGGCAAGGCGCTGGACATCCGCCCGTTCGGGGTTGAAACCCAGCGCCTGCTGCGCCTTGAAAAAGGCCATGTGATCATCAGCCAGGACACCGACGGCATGACCCACCCCAGCGAAATCGACATGGCCTGGGCGGTCAGCCGCAACAAGCCATTCTTCGTTGGCCGACGCTCGGTAGACATCCTCCAGGCGCAGCCACAGACGCGCAAACTGGTCGGCTTCACCCTGCCCAAGGGCAGCCCACAACCGCTCGAAGGCCACCTGGTGCTCAAGGGGCCGGACATCAGCGGCAACGTGACCTCCTGTGAGTATTCGCAAAGCCTCGACCGGATCATCGGCCTGGCCTATGCGGCGTTCGAGCAAAGTACCCCGGGGCAGCAGATACCGATTCGCGTCGAGAACGGCGTGGTGGTCCAGGCCACCGTGGTGACGCTGCCCTTCTTCGATCCCGACAACCAGCGCCAGGAGCTGTGACATGTCCAACCTCAACGACACCGGGCTTGGCCCCCTGCAACACTGCGCGCTGGTCGATCTGACGGCGCTGCCGCGGGTCGGTTTTCGTGGCACGCAGAGCGCTGACTACCTGCAGGAACGTGGTTTCAGCCTGCCGCACACACCCAATACCGCGGTGATCCAGGCTGACGGCAGCCAGGTGGCGCGTCTGTCGCAGACCGAGTACCTGATCCTGGGCAGCCTGCGCGACAGAGGGCAACGCATTGCCGATGAAGAAGCGCAGTGGCAACCGGGCCCCATGGCCAACTACCTGCTGCCGCGCCAGGACAGCCATGCGTGGCTGCAACTGAGCGGTGTGCACGCCGCCGAGGTGATGGCAAAGCTGTGCGGGGTAGACCTGCGCAGCGCGGCTTTTGCGCCCGGTGCGGTAGCGCAGACCTCGGCGGCCCGGATCAACGTAGTCGTGATCAACCTCGGTGCCGCGTCGCACACGGCCTTGCAGATCCTCTGTGATCGCCCGTCGCTCGAGTATTTCAAAGGCGCGCTGCTGGATGCGATGGCCGAATTCGAGGGCAGAGCTCTGGGCATCGACGTGCTGTATTGAGCGTCCATACGCGCCACGCGCCGCTGCTGACGGCGCGCGCCAGCTGGTGACGCACCCGCCGCGCGCGGTCAGCCTTGACCCACACCCCACCGCGCTCAAGCCGAGGGCACGCCCCGATGAACACTCCACCCGTCAAGGACGCCGACTACAGCGTGCCAGCCCTCGCCCGAGGGCTGACCGTGCTTGGCCTGTTCAATGCCAACACCCGCAGCCTGAACATGCAGGAGATTGCCGAGCGCCTGGGGCTCAGCACCTCGGCGCTGTACCGCATCCTGTTCACCTTGACCGACATGGGCTACCTGAACAAACAGCACAGCCAGTACGCCCTCGGCCCGCGGGTGATCAGCGACGGCTTCAGTTACCTGGCCAGCCGCGACATCGTCGATGTGGCGATGCCGCATCTGAACCAGCTGCGTGATCGCACCTCGCTGTCGTGCCACTTGAGTGTGCGGGAGAACACGCAGAGCCTGTATGTGTACCGGGCGTTTGCCGCGCAGCGGTTGTCCGTCAACATCCCGATCGGCACGCGCATCGCCTGCCATTGCACGGCCATCGGCCGCATGCTGCTGACCGGCCTTGCGCACGCCGAACTGGCCGCGCTGTACCAGCACATCCGCCTGGACGATTACCCGCCTCCCGCGCCACGCACCAAGCTTGAGCTGCATGACATGATCGAAGCAGACCGGACGCGAGGCTGGGTGCTGCACCGCTCCGATTACTCGACCGCCATCGCCATGGCCATCAAGGACCATCGCGGCCAGGTCACCGCCGCCATCAACCTTTCCGGCCCGGATGCCGTGATGGACCCCGAGGGGGCGATCGAGAAGTTCCAGGCCCTGCTGCACGACTGCAGCGCGGGCATCAGCGCTGATCTTGGATACGTGGACGATCGATAGCGCGGCGAGGGTGGACTGCCAAGGCGGCTGGCGCAGGGCGCAGGATGCGGCACCAGCGCCCCGGGAGCCTGATCTGCTGCCCTGAACAGGGTGAGCTGGCAACAGGTCCAGCGCCTGATCAACGAAGCCCTGCTCGGATCAGGACTGGTGCACGACCGGCGGCACCTGAAGCCGCTCAGCGGAACTGGCCTGCGGCACCTCATCGAGCATGCTCGCCACCTGGCTGGCGAGCTGCTCCAGGCTGTACGGCTTGGTCAGCAGCTGCATGTACGGGCCCAGGAAATCGGCTCGCGCCATCGCGTTTTGCGCATAACCGGTCAAGAACAGCACCGGCAGGCGCGGCTTGAGCTGCTGGATGATCTCAGCCAGTTGCCGGCCGTTCATGCCCGGCAGCCCTACATCGGTGAGCAACAGGTCGAGCGTTTCCAGCTCATTGAACAGCTTCAGCGCCTGCTCACCGTCTTGCGCAGCATGCACGCAGTAACCCAGCACCTCGAGCACTTCCTGATTGATCAGGCGCACCGAGTCATCGTCTTCGACCAGCAGAATGACTTGCCCCTGCCCCGTGCTCGCCTCTGACAAGGCAATCGGCGGCGGCGCTTCGACCTGGCCATGCTCGGGCAGGCAGATGGAAACGGTGGTGCCGACCCCCACGGTGCTATCGATCGCAAGCCGCCCATGGCTTTGATTGGCGAAGCCGTAGACCATGGAAAGCCCCAACCCGGTGCCCTGGCCAATCGGCTTGGTGGTGAAGAAGGGCTCGGTGACCTTGTCCAGGTACTCCTTGGAGATGCCGGAGCCGGTATCGCTCACCTGAATGCAGGCGTGCCGAGCACCGCCTTCGGCACCCTCCCGCTCGATACGTGTGGTGATGGTGATCACGCCACCCTCGGCCATGGCATCGCGGGCATTGATCACCAGGTTGAGAACGGCGTTCTCCAGCTGGTTGGCGTCGGCGAAGACCCAGGGATCTTCGCTGCTCAACTCAAGCTTGAGGGTAATGTTCTCGGTCACCGATCGCTGCAGCAGATCGGCCAGCGCATGAATGAGCTGGTTGACCGAAGTCGGTTTGGCATCCAGCGACTGACGCCGGGAGAACGCCAGCAACCGATGGGTCAGCGAGGCTGCCCGTTGCGCTGACGCCAGCGCGGCGTCCATGAAGCGGTCGACGCCGTTCAACTGCCCTTTGAGCAGGCGCAGCTTCATCAGGTCGAGTGCGCTGATCACGCCGGTCAGCATGTTGTTGAAGTCGTGGGCAATCCCGCCGGTCAGCTGGCCCACGGCTTCCATTTTCAACGACTGACGCAGCTGCTCTTCGGCACGCGCGCGTTCTTCGCTTTCGGCCTTGAGCTGCTCGACGGCAGCGTTCAGTTCGCGGGTGCGGGCCTCGACCTGGATTTCCAGTTCTTCATTGAACCGGCGCAAGGTCAGCGCGGCCTGCTTCTCTTCATTGATGTCGACGATGACGGACGCCGCACCGATGATCGCGTGCTTTTCGTCGTACAAGGGCACTGCGCTGACGCGCATCCACGATTCCTGGCCCTCATCCTGGCGATGATAGAAATCGACGCCAGTGGCAGCATCGCCTCGCAAGGCGCGGGCGCCTGGGTACATGTGCGGCTCCAGGCGCCTGCCCTGCGCATCCAGGCCCACCCAGCGCAAGGCTTCGCTGGGTTGGGTGGACGGCATCGCGCCGCCCGGCACATAGCGTCGATACAACGGATTGCTGACCAGCGAGGCGCCGTGCACGTCCATGAAACACACGCCCACCGGGATGTTCTCGAGGAGGATGTTCAAGCGGCTGCGTTCTTCGGCCAGCTGCGTGAGGTTTTCCTGCATCTCGAACTGCCGTAAGCGCGAGCGCCAGGCAGCGGCGGTGGCGCTCAGCAGCGACGCCGAGCTCAGCGGGCGTTCGAGGACAATCACATGCCCTGCCGACTTGGGCAGCCTGCGCCGCGCCATCTCGGTGTCTCGCCCGGAACGACCGTTGTTCGAGGCCAACAGCAGAATCGGGATCTCCGACCACCCAGGTTGCAGGTCAAGGGCCTTGCCCAGGCTCAGCACATCACCGGTGAGGCTCTCTTCGGTGAGAATCACCAGGCCGGTGTTTTCATCGAGCACGGTCGCCAGGCTGTGCAGGTCATGGTGAATCTGCACGGGGTAGGTATCGCTGAGCAACTTGCGCAGGCTGATGCCGTCGCCCTTGAACGGCGCCACCACCAGCAACGTCTTGCCTTTGGAAAAACGCTTAATCCCCACGGTTTCGCTCTTCCATCAACGGCAGCTCGGCACCGAAATACTCCGGCGTCCCCGTCAAGACACCGCGGAAGTTGACCAAGGGTTCGCCGACGCGCACACCCTGGGAGTCGATGCGCAGTTCGCGGATGGCGTCTTCGTGGGCACCGCTGCGGTGTTTGAGAATGGAAATGGCTTTGCGCAGTCGCCCTTGGGCTTCGAAGAAGCGAATCAGAATGACCGAGTCCGCCACATAGGAAATGTTCAGGTTGGTCGACATCGACCCGACCAGGCCGTGTTGTGGATTGATCAGGAACGTCACCACGCCCAGTTGGCTCAGGTAAGACAGCAACTCGTGGATCTGCAGGATCAGCTGCTGCTCTTGCGGCATCGCGGCCATGTAGCCGTTGAGGCTGTCGACCACCAGCAAGGTGCAGCCGCGCTCCTCCACTTCGGTACGCACTCGCCAGGCGAACTCGCCCGGGGAAATCTCGGCCGGGTCGATCTGCTGGATGACCAACTGGCCGTTCGCCACGTAGCGACTCAATTCCATGCCCATGCTGTCGGCCCGTGAAATCAAGGTGGCAATGCGCTCATCGAACTCGTAGATGGTGCAGTTCTCACCGCGAGCACAGGCCGCCGCCAGGTAGGCCAGGGCCACGGTGGTCTTGCCCGAACCCGCAGGCCCGGTCACCAGCGTGCTGGTGCCGCGCAGCGGGCCGCCAACCAGCAGGTCGTCCAGCGCGCGAATGCCGCTGCCCACAGGTTCGGAATCGAAGGGCACGTGGTGGGTGGCCGCGATCAACCGCGGATACACCTCCAACCCACCTTTGCGAATCGTGAAGTCATGAAACCCTGCAACGAAATCGACACCGCGCAGTTTCTGCACCTGCAGGCGTCTGCGCGCCGCGCCGAAGTCCAGGGTCAGCCGCTCGAGGGTAATCACGCCATGGCAGAGGCTGTGCAGGTGGTTGTCCCGCTCGCCATTGGAACCGGTGAGGTCGTCGACCAGAAAAACCGTGATGTCGCGACCGGCAAAATACTGCTTGAGCGCCAGCACCTGGCGGCGATAACGCAGCGGGTCCTGCGCCAGCAGGCGCATTTCGGACAAGCTGTCGAACACCAGACGGCGCGGCTTGAGCTGATCGACACGGTTCTGAATCAGCTTGATCGTGTCCCCCAGTTCCGCTTCCCAGGGATGCAGGATGGACTGCTCGTACTCATCGCCCAGTACCTGCTCGGTAGAGGAGAACTCGAACAGGTCGATGCCTTGCAAGGACCAGCCGTGCGACTCGGCCACACTGTCAAGTTCTTCGCTGGTTTCGGACAGGGTGATGTACAGCACCGGTTCACCGGCCCGCACGCCCTCCAGGAGAAACTGCAACCCCAGGGTGGTTTTACCCGCGCCCGGAGTGCCTTCCAGCAGATACAGCCGGTTGCTCGGCAGCCCACCGCGCAGGATTGAATCGAATCCAACATTACCAGTGGAAACCAACGGGCGGGACGGGGCCATGTGTTACCTCAGGGGCAGCGGTCTTGAAACAGTGATAAGTCACCGCAGTATGAGGCTGTCCCGGAAACTCCGCCATGGATTGATCGGCTATTTATCGAAGTGTCGGGCGTTTTGCGCCGCGCCGCCAGTGGCCAGTTCTCAGAGCTTGAACTTTACCTGAATGGAACTGGTAAGCGATGTGCGATCAACGCTGACGGCATCACTGCCAAAGCCTGAATAGCCTTTCACCAGACGCATGCCAAGGCCGGTGCCACTCGGTTTGGGATACTGCTCCGGGAACCCGTCTCCTTCATCGGTGACCGTCAACAATGCGTGATCGCAGGCATCTTCCAGGCACACCGTGATTGCCCCCTTGCCGTACTTCAGCGCGTTGGTAATCAGCTCGGAAATCACCAGGCCCAGCGGTGCCATGCGATCCACTGGCAATGCCAACGGCGCCACGGTCAGCTTGATCGGCCGCTCGGAGAAGGCACGGCCGATGTCTTCCAGCAGGCAATGCAGGTATTCGTGAACACTGACCGCCTCGGTCTTGGCGGTCTGGTACAGCCGCTCGTGCACCTTGGCAATGGTCACGACTCGGCCAGCCGCCGCCTGGAGTTGGCTCTTGACGGCTTCATCCGGGGACAGATTGGCTTGTAGCAGCAGCAGGGTATTGACCAGGTGCAGGCTGTTTCTGATGCGGTGGTGGATCTCTTCGAGCTGTAGATCGCTGGCGTTGATCTTCTGGTTCTGCACGTCGATCAGTTCGGCCAATGCAGTTTCATGGTCGTGGCGTTCGGTGATGTCCCGGGATACCGCAATGATCTTGTCAGTGGCACCCTGTTCATCGGTGATCGGCGCCATGGTGACATCCCACCACCTCGGCTCGCCCTGCTGGGTGGGGCAGAACGACTCGAAACGCACCGACTCGCCGGCAGCCACGCGTGCCAACGCATCGGTCACCACCGCCTTGGAGGCGTTGGGCCACAGATCGGCCCATGGCTTGCCGTATACCTCTCGCGGGCTGCCAATCTGCATCTGACACAATCCTGCCTGGTTGAAAAACTCCAGAACACCGTCGGCAGACAGGATTTTCACGCAATCAGGGCTGGCATTGAGCACGCTTTCGGAGTAACTCCCCGTGCCTGAGGTGTGCTGCTCTTTGTGCAGCGTCAGGCGCTCCAGGCTCATGGCAATGACGTTGGCAATGCCGCCCATGAACACGATATCGCTTTCAATGAAATCATCCCCCTCCCCGCTGTCGGCTTCGAGCACGCCAAAGGTGCAGGACGCCCCCTGGATCGGCACGTTGATCGCGCGCTCGATACCGTACTGCTTGAGCAGCGAAGGGGTGCGGAAGCGTTCTTCCAGCCCCAGATGGTTGGAAATCACCGGGCGATTGGTCAGAAAGGCATAACCGGCAGGGCTGCCCTCGTCAGCACCGACGGTCGCCGTGCCGATATCGGACACGTCCCAGCCCACGCCGTGGGTCAGCAGAAAATGGTGATCGTGCGGCACCGGTTGCAGCACTTTGGCAAACCGCGTCCTCAACCCCTGAGCCACCACGTTGCAGGCCAGGGTCAGCAGGCTGTCCGTGTCCAGCAGCTTGAGCGACGCGCCACCGAACTCCACCACCAGCTCATGTTGCTGGCGCAAACGGGCATGGGAGATCTGCAAGGCGGTACGGATGGTTTCTTCGGGGGAGATATCGGTCATGACGGTGCCAGGGTGTGGAAGTGAAAACCAGGGAGCGGTCTGTTGATCAAGGGTGAGTTCCCTGCCAAATCACTTCGGCTCGCAGCCCTGAGCGGAATTTACACGGGCGTTGGGGATGGCGATAGAGCATTGGCAATGAACTTATCGACTTTACGCAGTGTCGCTGCAAAAACACGCACGATAACCAGGAGAACACATGCACAGTATCGGCATCGTCGGCGTCGGCGATCTCACCGAAAAGATCGTCATCGGCTTGCGCACCAGTGGGTATGAAGGGCGAATTCTGCTCTCGCCGCGTAACGCGGATAAAGCCCGTGTACTGGCTGAACAGCACCGGTGCGATGTTCTGCACAACAACCAGGCCGTGGTCGATGACGCCGAAGCGGTGATCATCGGCGTGCGGCCTGAGCAGGTTGCTGCTTTGGCCAAGGACATCACGCTACGACCTGAGCAACCGTTGCTGTCCTTGCTCGCCGGGGTCAGCGCCCATGACCTCAAAGCGCTGTTCCCCCAGGCCCGCTGCTTGCGCGTCATGCTCTCGTACACCGCGCAGTACAACCATTCAACGGTCGTGATTCACCCACCAGAACCCACACTCCACCCGCTTCTGGCGCGGTTGGGCACGTTGGTGCCGATGGAGGATGAAGCCGCGTTCGACGTCGCCACCGTCGCCGCCTGCATGAATGGCTGGTTCTATTTCCTGGCGCACGGCCTGCAGCAATGGTTGGGCGATCAGGGCCTGGACCCTGCACAGGCCCGCACACTGGCGTTGAGCAACATGCAGGACTGCATCGTCAGCGCCCAGCACAGTCCGCACACGAGCCTGAAGTCGATGGGTGAAGCCATCGCCACGCCGGGCACCTATACCGCCGCCGGGCTAGAGGTGCTCGAGCGCAAGGGCGGTGTTTCAGCCTGGAAGGAAGCCTCCGAGCACGTGCTGAGCAGGCTGTTGCAGCGGCCTTGACGAGGATGGCCGGCAGACGGTCGTGGAGGTCGGCCGCTGGCTGGAGCAGGGCGCGCCCTACTCCCGCTGCTGCGCCACCAGCGCCTTGAGCGCCACCTGTGCGCGCTCGACGTTCGCTTCGAGCGCCGTCAGGCAGGCGTCCTGCTCGGGCAGCGCCCGTTCGATGCAGCGCGCAGCCTGCTGCCCGATGCCTTCATGCCAGGCGCCCAGCCTGTAGGCGAACAGGACCGCTGCCACGGTGATCAGCACGTACACCCCATAGACCTTCTTCACGACCGCTCCTCTGTTCAATCCGCCCTGATGCAGCCGCACACGGCAAGCACGCCGACACACGCTTGCGGCGGTGCACAGTGTGCAGGATCCCTGCCCCGCCGGTCGAACGCGCAAGGCCGACGATTGCACGCCGGCCACCCGTAGCAGACCCGCTGCCCGCAGATGCCTGTTTCCCAACGGGCCATTCCCGCTTAGCCTTGTACGCTCATTCCATCAACGGGCCCGCCCAATGAAAGCCATCGTTTTCGACACCCCCGCCCTGCCCATCAATGACCCCCGCTCGCTGTTCGAGCTCACCCTGCCCAAACCCACACCGGGCGCGCGCGACCTGCTGGTCGAAATCAAGGCCATCGCCGTCAACCCGGTCGATACCAAGGTCCGCGCCAGCCGACGCAGTGACCAGCCTGAAGTGCTGGGCTGGGACGCCGTCGGTGTGGTGCGTGAAGTGGGGGCCGAGGTCACGCTGTTCCAGCCGGGTGATGAAGTGTTCTACGCCGGTGCCATCGACCGACCCGGGGCCTACAGCGAATTCCACCTGGTCGACGAGCGCATCGTCGGGCACAAGCCACGCACCCTGGACAACGCCAGCGCCGCCGCCCTGCCGCTGACCTCCATCACCGCCTGGGAGCTGCTCTTCGATCGCCTGGGCGTGACCGAACAGGCTGGCCAGGGGCAGCGTTTGCTGGTGATCGGCGCAGGCGGTGGCGTGGGTTCGATTCTGCTGCAACTGGCGCGTCAGCTGACCCAGCTCACGGTGATCGGCACCGCGTCACGGCCTGAGACCCAGGCGTGGGTCAAGGACCTGGGCGCCCATGAAGTCATCGATCACACCCAGCCTCTGGCACCCCAGCTGGCAGCGCTGCAGCTGGATCAGGTGGATTACGTGATCAGCCTGACCCACACCGGCAGCTACCTCTCGCAGATCGTCGAGATCCTGCGGCCCCAGGGCAAGCTGGCCCTGATCGACGACCCGGACCAGCTCGACATCATGCCCTTCAAGCGCAAGTCGATCTCGGTGCACTGGGAGCTGATGTTCACCCGCTCGCTGTACCAGACCGACGACATGATCAAGCAGCATGAACTGCTGGAGCGCGTCTCGGCCCTGATCGACGAGGGCGTGATCAAGACCACGCTCGGCGAGCACTTCGGCACGATCGACGCCAGTAACCTCAAGCGTGCCCATGCGCTGCTCGAAAGCGGCAAGGCCAAGGGCAAGATCGTCTTGGAAGGGTTCTGATCGTGACTGCTCAGGGGCTGGCGTGTGAGTGCGCCCTGCAAGGCGCGCACCACCGATCACAAACACCCGCCTGAGATCACCCGCGGGCTGCCACGCAGCCCATCGCTCAACTGAACCGCAATCCGTGGAGGCGCACGACACCCATCCTGCCTGGGGGTGCCGGCCAGGCTCACGCCGCATACGAATCACGCGCTTGCGCATAGACATGCAGATGCTAATCATTCTCGACAAGGCGATAGACTGCCTGCCTTCGCCCCCCTTCACTGGGCGCTGTGCAGGTACAGGGGAATGGTAATGACAAGGGCATGGTTGGGCGGCGTGGTCGGCGCCTGGGTGGTCACGACGGGCATGGCGCAGGCCCAGGACAGCGAACGACCCGCGCTGGAGCTGGAAAACATCGTGGTGCAGAGCGACAAGCTCGAACAGACCCGCGATCAGCTCCCGGCGAGCCTTTCGGTGATCGATGCCAGAACGCTGCAGAGCGCGCCGCTGGACTCGCTCGAGCAACTGGTGCGACGCACCCCGGTTTCACCTTCCAGCCCTTCGGCCAGTCCGGCACGCAGCTGCCCGTGGTGCGCGGTCTGACCTCCAACGCGACGGCGTTTTCCAACTCGCTGCTGATGCTGGTAGACGGCGTGCCGGTGCTGCGCGGACAAGGCTTCGACACTGACCTGGTCGGCGTCGAGCAGGTAGAAATCCTGCGCGGGCCGCAGTCGGCGCTCTATGGGCGCAATGCCGAAGCCGGGGTGCTCAGCGTCTCCACGCGCCAGCCGGGCGCGGCCGATTACGCCCGGCTGGAAACGGGCCTGGCCAGCCGCAACAAGCAGACCTACAGCGCCGACCTCAGCACGGCATTGGTCAAGGACACGCTGTACGCAGGCTTCGCCGGCCAGTTCACGCGTCAGGATGGCTACCTGGACGACGATTTCGCCGGCGGCACGGCCGACGATCGCGAGCGCCAGAGCGGTCGCCTGAGCCTGCGCTGGACGCCCGATGAACTCACCGACGCAACCCTGCGCTACAGCCGCCTGAAATACCGCGACGAGGCCTCGCAATGGGGCAGCCGCACAGGCCGCGACCGCGCAGTGAACTCGGGCCTGGCCGGGCGCAACCATTCCAGCGGGGAGACCTGGTCGCTGGACGTACGCCACAGCCTGGGCGGGGATCTGGAACTGCGCTCGATCACCGCACGCAGCGTGTTCGATGATCGCCTGCGCCAGGACACCGATTTTCAGCCGCTCGACCTCATGCACCTGGCCCGCGACTACCACTTCGAGACCCTCAGCCAGGAACTGCGCCTGAGCGGCAGCGTCGAGCAGAGCCGTTGGCTGTTGGGCCTGTATGCCGACCGCGAGGACCACGACCTCGACTACGAGCAGAAACTGCCGCTGGGCCTGAGCCGCACCCAGACGGGCCTGGGCGGTAATACCGCGGCGGCGTTCGGGCAGTGGCTGCAACCCCTCTCCGACGCCTGGTCGCTGACCGTGGGCGGACGCTACGAAAATGCCCGCGCCTGGATCGACCCGGCGGGCACCGCCAGCCAGTCGGACCGCTGGACACATTTCACGCCCAAGGTGGCGCTGCAATACGCCTTGACCGACGATGCCCACGCCTACCTCAGTTACACCCAGGGCATGCGCGCGGGCGGCTTCAACGCCTTCGCCAGCCGCGCCGGCAACCCGGCCTACGACCCGGAAAAAGTCAGCAGCTACGAGCTCGGCGTCAAAGGCCTGGGCGCCGACCAGCGCCTGCGCTATTCCGCGGCGCTGTACCGCATGCAGGTGCGCGACATGCAGGTCCAGCAGTTGATCCAGCAAGGGCTGGTGTACATCACCAACGCGGCGTCGGCGACCTCCACCGGGCTCGACCTTGACCTGGAATACCTGCTGGGCGAGCGCTGGACCCTCACCGCCGCCCTGGGCCTGAACCGCACCCGCTTCGAGCGTTTCCGCGAAGGCGCCAACGATTACCAGGGCAACCGCAACCCCTTCGCGCCCGATCTCACCGGGCACCTGGGCCTGCGTTACGACGCTGACTCCGGCTGGTATGCGCAAGGGTCAGTCAGCGCGGTGGGCAAGGTCTACCTGGACGCCGCCAACACCTATCGCCGCCCCGGTTACGGGCTGGTGGACCTGAGCAGCGGCTACCGGTTCGGGCAGTACACCGTCAGCACGTACGTGAACAATCTGCTGGACCAGCGCTATGACGCCGACGGGCTGCTCAACGGCGCGGTGACCGTCTACAGCCCGCCGCGTGAGGTCGGCGTGCGGCTGAGCTTCGAGCTGTGATGGGGTGGAGGGATAAGGCGAAGTCAATGAACGCGTGGCTGGCGGGTAGCAAAAGCCTCGCCAGGCGCTCAGCCAGCGTTGCCAGCACGTGAGGTCGCCACGCTCGATGCAGATGTGATCGAAAGACCGCGCCGCAGTACCCGACGCGCTCGTCCCGTGCCGCTACGCGCTCAGGCTGCATTGACAACGCGCGGGGCTGAGCGCGCTCGATGCAGTTGCCCGTCGCAGGCCAACGCCCTACGCTGCAGCACCCGATGCGCGCTCGTCCCGTGCCGCGTCAAGGCCTGGAACAGACCCACATGCAGATCGACGAAGAGCTGACGCTGAAGAAGCTCGAAATATTTCTGGCCTTCATGCACAGCGGCAACCTGGCCCGCGCCGCCAGCGCCCTGGACACCAGCAGCGTCAGCGTGCACCGGGCCATCCACTCCCTGGAAAACGCTTTGCGCTGCCCGCTGTTCAAGCACGAGGGACGTACGCTGACACCGTTGGAAAGCGCCTATGTACTGGAAGAAAAAGCACGCAAGCTGATTCAGGACACCAGTGAGATGATTCGCGCCACCCGTGAAGCGGCTGGCTTTTCCGCTGAACGCTTCAAGCTTGGCACGCTGTATTCATTGACCGTCAAGACCGTGCCGCAGCTGATCATGGGCCTGAAGCTGCGCCGCAGCGAGCTGAACATCGACCTGACCCTGGGCTCGAACGTCGACCTGATGTACCGGCTCAAGAACCTCGAACTGGATGCGATCCTGGTCTCGCTCAACGAAAGCACCTGTGATCCTGCCTGCGAGCAACTGCCGCTGTTTTCAGACGATATCTTCCTCGCGGTGCCCAACGAATCGCCCTTTGCTCAGGAGCGTGAAGTGGACCTGGCTGACCTCGCCCAGTCCACGTTCATCACCCTCACCCAAGGCTTTGCCACGCACCGCGATGGAGAGCGGGTGTTTCAGCAGGCGGGGTTCGAACCGAACGTGGCGATGCAGGTGAACGACATCTTCACCCTGCTCAGCATGGTCAGCTCAGGCGTGGGTTATGCGTTGCTGCCGGGGCGCATTTCGGCAGTGTACGAGAATCGCATCCGGTTGATTCCACTGCAGCGGCGCTACCGGCTGCAGCAGCATATCGGCGTGCTCTTTCTCAAGACCCGCGAGCGCGACCCGAACCTGCTGGCGCTGGTCGCCGAATGCCGGATGTACACCCGCCAGCACGATCAGTGAGCGGGCATCCGGCCGGGTGCAGCGGCGCAATTCGTGCAGGGGCAACCGACCTGTGGGAGCGACTTCAGTCGCGATGGGCTGCGCAGCAGCCCCAGTAGCTGCCACAGCGTTCCGTCAGGTTGGTCGATAGCGCCCGAGCTGGCCCGGCTCCCTTCTCAGCCCACCAACCCGCGCACGCAGAAATACAGGATCGACGGCCCCAGCAGGCAGCCCAGGCCGGTGTGGAAGGTGGCCGTCAGTGCGCCGTAAGGCACCAGCCGTCGGTCCGTTGCCGCCAACCCGGCGGTCACGCCACTGACCGTGCCCGCCAGGCCGCCGAAGACCATCGCCGAACGGGGGTTGTCCAGTGCCAGCAAGCGCGCCGAGACCGGCGTGAACACCATCACCAGAATCGCCTTGATCAAGCCGGTGGCGATGGACAGCGCCATCACATCGGAACTCGCCCCCAGCGCGGCGCCGGTGACCGGGCCGACGATGTAGGTCACGGCGCCCGCCCCGATGGTGGTCAGGCTCACCGCGTCGCGGTAGCCAAAGCTCCAGGCCACGGCCACACCGACGATGAACGGCAGCACGGTGCCCAGCAGCAGCGCGACGACACCGATCATTCCCGCCTTGCGCGCTTCAGTGGCCTGCACCTCGAAGGCTGTGGCGACGATGGCGAAATCGCGCAGCATCGCCCCACCCATCAGGCCGATCCCCGAGAACAGGGTGAGGTCCGCCAGGCCCTTTTGCCCGCCGGTGAGCGTGCCGCCCACCCAGGCCAGCACCAGACCGATGACGATGGCAATCGCCGAGCCATGTACACGGCCGAAGGTGAGCCGCTTGGACAGCACCACCGACAGCCACATGACGCCGCCCACCACCGCGAAGGCAGTGATCAGGCCGTTGTGCTCCAACGCCTTGAGAATCAGGTCCATGTCAGCGCCCCCCTGCCGGTACGACGGCGACGGCATCGACTTCAGGCACTTCCTTCTCCAGCGGCTCGCCACGGTGCATGCGGCTGATCACGGCGATGGTCACGCCACACACCAGCACCGCGCCGACCGCCGCGAGCAGTGCGACCGGGCCACCGTGCAGCGCGGTGACCACGTTCTGCTGGGCCGCCATGGCCACCACGATGGGAATGTACAGGGCGCCCCAGAAGCCGACGCCGAACTCGCACTCCTTGCTCATGCCGCCATTGCGCTGCATGTACAGCCGGGCGCAGATCAGCAGGATCATGGCGATACCCACACCGCCGACATTGGATTTGACGCCGAGCAGAACGCCCAGGAAATCGCCGAGGATGACCCCGGCAAGGGTGCAGATGGCCAGCAGGGCCACGCCGTAGATAATCATTGTTGTTGTCCTCAGGTTCAGTCGAAGTGGCTTGTTGTTGTTCTTCGAGACGCGAGCAGGTCAGTCGGTGGCGTTCACCTCCCGCCGCTGCAGGGCATCGAGGGTATCGCGGCGGGTGCCCTGGCAGGCGACCACGGTACCGCGGGTGAAGACGCGCCGTGCCAGACCGCTGAGCACGACCCCGGGCGGCATTTCGATGAACAGCCGTACGCCGCGCTCGTGGGCGTTGCGCAGGGTGGCGTACCAGTCGACGGTACGGCACATGTTGAAGGCGAGGTCATCACGCAGGGCCTCGGGCTCACGCAGCACGCGAGCGCAGGTGCTGCTCAGGTAGCCCAGCGTCGGGCGGCCCAGGGCAACGCCAGCGAAGGCTTCGCCCAGTGCCTGTGCCGGTGTAGCGAGCAGCGCACAGTGCGACGGCACGCTCATGGCCAGGCGTCTGGCGGCGCTGGCGCCCAGCGCCAGGGCACGGCTGGCGCAGGCGGCCATGGCCAGGTCGCTGCCGGCGATCACATGCTGGTTGTCGGCATTGATGTTGGCGAGAAACACCGGGCCATTCGAGGTGCTGATCAGGTGCTCGATGGCCGT
>NZ_DAMCCR010000031.1:0-39870 GCF_032058845.1 Pseudomonas sp.
CGCACGGTGGTGTGAGAGGACGGCGGATGTGAATCCGCCTCCTACTCGATCCCGGATTTTGCCTCGCAAAGCCCCGTGGCAGACCGTTAGTCGCCTGCACGACCAGCGGCTGGCTTAATGCTATCTGATACGTTGCGTCCCGCCTGCCGCTGGCTAGAGTAGTAAGCGCAAGCCCGGCGCACGTTGTAGCGGGTCATAACAAGAGAAGCAGCATGGATGGCGCTCATACACAGTGTTCGGACGGCACACCCGTGCTTCTGGTCGTTGACGATTACCCGGAAAACCTCATCAGCATGCGTGCCCTGCTGGCGCGCGAGGACTGGCAGGTCCTGACTGCCGCCTCGGGCTTCGAAGCCCTAGAGACCTTGCTCACGACCGACGTCGACCTGGTCATCCTCGATGTGCAGATGCCAGAGATGGACGGCTTTGAAGTGGCCCGCCTGATGCGCGGCAGCCAGCGCACGCGCCAGACCCCGATCATCTTCCTCACCGCCAACGAGCAATCCCCGGCCGCCGTGCACAGGGGCTACCAGAGCGGCGCGCTCGATTACCTGTTCAAGCCATTCGACCCGCAGGTGCTCAAGCCCAAGGTACAGGCGCTGCTCGAACAGCAGCGCGACCGGCGCATGCTGCAGCAACTGACGCGTGAGCTGGAACAGGCCAAGGCGTTCAACGCCTCGATTCTCCACCACGCCGCCGAGGGCATCCTGGTGGTGGACCAGAGCGGCGCCATCAGCTTTGCCAACCCGGCGATCGCGGCTTTGCTGGAACGGCCTGTGCAGGCCTTGCAGGGTGCGCAGGTCCTCGACCTCATCGAGCTGCCCGGCAGCCGCGCCTGGGAGGAGTCCGATCTGTACAGCGCCTACTGCAACCGGCAGATCCTCAGGGTGCCTGACGCTCACTTGCGCACCTGCTGCGGGCAGCTGTTGCCGGTGGCGCTGTCCTGTGCGCCGCTGCCGCAAGAGCAGGTGTCCATGGTCGTCACGGTGCTGGACATGTCGATGGTGCGCCACCTGCATGAGCAGCTGGAGCAACAGGCCGTGACCGACCCGCTGACCGGGCTGCTCAATCGTCGCGGTTTCTATCAGTGTGCAGAGCGCACCCTGCTGCGCCTGGAGCGTCAGGACAGCGCTCAGGCCCTGCTGTACATGGACCTGGACGGCTTCAAGCGGATCAACGATGCGGTCGGCCATGACGCGGGCGATACCGTGCTGCGCTGGGTCGCCCAGCAGTTGCGCGAATGCCTGGGCGGCCATGTGTTGCTGGCCCGCATGGGCGGTGACGAGTTCACCGCCTTGCTCGAGGAGCTGCCGTACCCGGAGCAGGCCGGACGCTTTGCCGAACAGCTCATCGAGCGGATGTCGAGTTTTCAGCAGGTCGAAGGGGTGGAAGTGAACCTTGGCATCAGCATCGGCATCGCCACCTACCCCGACTGCGCGGCCCAGGTCGACAGTCTGGTTCAGGCCGCAGACCAGGCGATGTATGCCGCCAAGCGCGCAGGTCGCCAGCAGTACCGCTTCTACGATAGCGAACTGAACGGCCGCGCGCGCTCGCGCATGCTGCTCGAAGACAGCGTGCGCACCGCCATCGACCAGCAGGACTTCAGCCTGGTCTATCAGCCCCAGGTGGCCTTCGCCGACGGTCGGCTGCGCGGCTTCGAGGCCTTGCTGCGCTGGCAGCATCCCAGCGTCGGCGACGTGCCACCGGGGCTGTTCATCCCGTTGCTGGAGGAAGTGCGGCTGATCAACCGCTTGTCCAGCTGGATCTACCGCAAGGGCGCCGCGCAGCGCCGCACCTGGCAGCAGCGTTTCGACCCTTCGCTGGTGCTGGGCATCAGCCTGTGCCGCACGCAATTCTTCACGCCGGGGCTGGCGCAAGCGCTGCGGCAGGTGCGCGAGGAGCACGGGCTGCTGCCGGCGCAGCTCGAAGTGGAGGTGGCCGAGACATCGCTGACATACAACCTCGATGAAGCCATCAGGCAGGTGCAGTGCCTGCGTGAGCAGGGCCTGCGCGTAGCGCTGGACGATTTCGGCACAGGCGATTGCTCGCTGCGCATGCTGCGCGAGCTGCCGGTCGACACCCTCAAGCTCGATCGGCACGTGATCGCCCGCTTGCCCTCGTCCGTGATCGACTGCACCTGGGTGCGCGGGGTCATCGAGCTGTGCGCGCAGCTGGGTATCACGGTCATCGCCGAAGGTGTCGAGACCCTGGCCCAGGCCCACTGGCTGCGCGACAACGGTTGCCCGTACGTGCAAGGGTTTCTGGTGGCACGCCCACTGACGGTGAGCGATGCCAGCGACTTTGCGACATTCGCGCCCTGCCCATGGCAATGATTGGCTAGAATCAGCGGCCCCTTTCGTTGAATCTTCGCCATGACCGTACTGCGCTACCTGCAAGCCTACCCTCAGCACCTGCAGGACCAGATCCGCCAGTTGATCGCCAGCGACCGTCTGGGGGCCTACCTGCAGCAGCGCTATACCGAGCAGCATGCGGTGCAGAGCGACAAGGCACTGTACGCCTACGCCCAGGACATCAAGCAGCAGTACCTGCGCACGGCGCCGCCGCTGGACAAGGTGCTGTTCGACAACCGTCTGGACCTCACCCACCGCGCCCTGGGGCTGAACACGGCGGTGTCGCGGGTGCAGGGCGGCAACCTCAAGGCGAAGAAGGAAATCCGTATCGCCTCGTTGTTCAAGACTGCCGCACCGCAATTTCTGCGCATGATCGTGGTCCACGAGCTGGCGCACTTGAAGGAGCGCGATCACAGCAAGGCGTTCTATCAGCTCTGTGAGCACATGGAACCGAGCTACCACCAACTGGAATTCGACCTGCGCGTGTACCTGACCTATCGGGAACTGCCGGGCATCGTCTAAAGGAACGAGCAGCATGCAGGTCAGCAAAACCAAGAGCAGTTTCTACCGCCGGCTGTACGTGGCCTGGTTGATCGACAGCCAGGCCGCCGCCACGGTGCCGGCGCTGGTCGACACCACGGGCATGCCGCGGCGTACCGCGCAGGACACCATTGCCGCCCTGGCCGACCTGGACATCGTCTGTGAGTTCGAGCAGGAAGCGGGCGCGCGCAACCACGCCGGGCAGTACCGCATCCGTGACTGGGGCGCCATCGACCGGCAGTGGATCGCGGCGCATCTGCCGGCCTTGCGCGAGGTGCTGGGTTATCCCTGAGCGGTGTCGGCAGGGCCGACCTGCTTGATCAGGTGACCTGCCAGGGTCCGCAACGGACCCAGTTGTCGGCAGATCAGCGCCAGTTGCGTCTGTACCAGGCGCTGATGTTCGTCGAGCTCTTCTGGCATCTGCTCCAGCGCCGCGGCCAGGGCCTCTTCGGCATCGCTCTGGATGGCCACCGCCGTGCGTGCCTCGAGGCCGCTGGCGATTTCTTCCAGGCTGTTGGCCAAGGCTTGTCCCGCACCGTCGATCAACTGCTCGTGCACCTCTGCGGGCAGGGCGGTTTCGCGGTGCGCGCCGAGGCCTGAGAGGTAGCTGAGCAAGGTGTGCGACAGCACCAGGAAGCGGAAACCGACATCGGCCTCCTTACGGAAATGCCCTGGCTCCATGAGCATGTTGGCCAAGGTGGTCGACAACGCTGCATCGGCGTTGTGGGCGTTGCGCCGGGCCAGGCGGTAGGCGAGGTCATCGCGCTTGCCATGGGCGTATTGCTGCATGATCTGGCGCAGGTAGGCGCTGGCACAGGTCAGGGTGGTGGCCAGCACCTTGTTCAGGCGTCGACCCTGCCAGTCCGGCAGGAACAGGAACACCGCCAGAATCGCGATCAGACTGCCCACCAGGGTATCGAACAAGCGCGGCAGGAACAGGCCATAGCCATCGCCGATCTGGTTGAAACAGAACAGCACCATCAGCGTGATGGCGGCGGTCGCGAGGGTGTAGCGGCTGGTGCGGTTGACGAAGAACACCACGCCCGCTACCACCGCGAACAGTGATTGCACGATGGGGTTGGGGAACAGGTCGAACAGCGCCCAGCCGGCAGTCAGACCGATGGCCGTGCCGAAGATCCGCTGCACCAGCTTGCGCCGGGTAGCGCCGTAGTTGGGCTGGCAGACGAACAACGTGGTGAGGATGATCCAGTAGCCCTGGCTGGGGTGGATCAGGTGCACCATGCCGTAGCCGATCGACAGCGCCAAGGGCAGACGCAGTGCGTGGCGGAACAACAGCGAGGTCGGTGTGAGCTGAGTGCGCAGGCGCTTCCAGACATCCTTGAAGGTACGTGGCGAGCGGTCCAGCAAGCTGCTGTCGCTGGCATCGGCCAGGGTTTCGGGGTTGCTCGCAGCGGCCAGTAGCCGCTCCAGCGTGCCAAGGTTGGCCGCCAGCGCCCGCAGCGATCGCAACAGGCCGCGCCAGGCGGGGTTGTTCTGCGCGCGCAGATAGTCGAGCGAGGCGTGCAGGTCTTCCAGGGTTTCCGCGAACTGCGTGTCGTACTCGAATGGCTGACGCAGGCGGATCGAGTGGGCCAGTCGCTGGCAGGCCGAGCCTTGCTGGCGCAACAGGCGCTGGCAGCGGAACATCACGTCGCTGTGGAAGAAGGCTTCGGCCAGGGCGTTGTAAGGGTAGTGCGACGCGCTGACCCGCTCATGGATGTCCTGGGCGAGGAAATACAGTTTCAGGTAACGGCTGACCTTGGAGTTGGGCTGGGTGTTGCCGACCCGGTGCAGGATGATTTCCTTGGCCACATTGAGCGCAGCCACCACCTTGCCATTCTGCTGTGCCAACTCCAGGCGCCGCGCTTCGAGATCAACGTGGCGAACCGGCTCGAACAGCGCGGCCTTGAGCTTGAGGTAACGGCCGAGCTCGAAGAACAGCTTGGCCAGGCTCTGCTGCACCGGTTGGTTGGAAAAGAGCAATTGCCACAGTACCGACAGCAGCCCGTACCACGCCGCGCCGGCCACCAGCAGCAGCGGTTCGTGCCAGAAGTCAGTGAGCTGCCCGCCGCGCTGGTCCACCGCGATCATCGTGTACACCGCCAGGATCAGCGTAGCCGAGGCGATGGCGCCGTAGCGTTCGCCCAGGGCGCCGAGCATGGTCAAGGCGAAGGTGGCCAGCGCCAGGGCCACGGCGAATAGCCAGGGGTAGGGGAACAGCAGCTCCACCGACAATGCCGCAATGGCAAAGCACACCAGGGTCACCAGCAGTGCACTGAGCCGGCCGCGCCAACCGTCGTCCGTCTCGGCCAGGGCGCTGGCGATGATGCCGAGGAACAGCGGGATCAACAGGCGCATTTCGTCCTGGTACCAGCACCAGGCCATGCTCCCGGTGAGCGCAACGGTCACCCGGATGCTGTAGCTGAACTTGTCTTGGCCCCACAGGCGACGCAGTGAATGGCGCAACGAACTCGATGACATGAAAGGACCTGGGCCGTGATCGGAAACGTGTCGTCCAGCAAGAACCGTTCCCGGCGGCTGAACGGCGTTACTTTACCTGAAGTGGAACGTTTTCACGGCTGGCATCTACACGAACTGGGCCGCCGCATTGGCCGAGGCCCAGGCCCATTGGAAATTGAAGCCGCCCAGGTGGCCGCTGACGTCCAGCACCTCACCGATGAAGTACAGCCCCGGACTTTTCAGCGATTCCATGGTCTTGGACGACACCTCGCGGGTGTCCACCCCGCCCAGGGTGACCTCGGCCGTGCGATAGCCCTCGGTGCCCGCTGGAATCACCTGCCAGGCGCTCAAGCGCTCGGCGATCTGCGCCAGCTCCGCCGGGGTGTACTGCTTCAGTGGGCGCGACTCGAACCACTGCTCGGCCAGCAAGGTCGCCAGCTTGCGGGTGAAGACCTCGGCCAGCACGGTTTTCAGCTCGCTGTTGCCGCGCTCGCGCTGCAGTGACTGCAGCCACTCCAGCGCATCGCGGTCTGGCAGCAGGTTGATGTGCACCGTATCGCCAGCCTCCCAGAACGACGACACCTGCAGAATCGCCGGGCCGCTCAGGCCGCGGTGGGTGAACAGCAGGTTTTCGCGAAAGTGCACGTCATTGCAGCTGGCGATGCAGTCCAGCGAGGTTCCCGACAGCTCGGTGAACAGTGCCTTGAGTTGGGGCTCGGTGATGGTGAACGGCACCAGGCCGGCGCGCGTCGGCAGCAGGCTATGACCAAACTGGCGTGCCACCTGGAAGCCGAACCCCGTGGCACCGAGGGTCGGGATCGACAGGCCACCGGTGGCGATCACCAGGGACTGGCAGGCCATTGGCCCGGCACTGGTCTGCAGGGTGTAACCGTGATCGGTCTTGTCGATCTGGGTGATTTCGGTGTGCATGCGCAATTCGGCGCCGGCCTCGGCACACTCGCTGAGCAGCATGTCGAGGATGTCGCTGGCCTTGTTGTCACAGAACAGCTGACCGAGCTTCTTCTCGTGATACGGCACGCCGTGCTTGCTGACCAGGGCGATGAAGTCCCACTGGGTGTAGCGGGCCAGGGCCGATTTGCAGAAGTGCGGGTTGTGCGAGAGGAAATTGCCCGGTTCGGTGTACATGTTGGTGAAGTTGCAGCGCCCGCCGCCGGACATGAGGATCTTCTTGCCCGGTTTGTTGGCGTGGTCGAGCAGCAACACCCGACGCCCGCGGCGGGCAGCGAGTTGGGCGCACATGAGGCCGGCAGCGCCGGCGCCGAGGATGATCACGTCGGTGGTGGTCAACAGGAAAACCTTCAAGCGGTGAGTGTGGATAAAGGGTGTGTGGGGGGTGGCCGTCTATCACTCGACCCTGACAAACGGTCAGGAGGGAATGGGCTCGAGTTGGATCGGTCGCGTTAGCGTAGGGGCGGCTCTGCCGCCCATCGCGACTAAAGTCGCTCCTACAGAGGACCGCGGTGCCTGCCTGATGTAATCCATCCAGGAAAATACGTACCTTTGTAGGAGCGACTTCAGTCGCGATGGGCGGCAAAGCCGCCCCAAAACTCCACGGACCGCGGTGCCTGCTCGATGTAATCCATCCAGGAAAATAGATCCCCTGTAGGAGCGACCGGTCCGGCGCTCCGGTCAGTCGCGATGGGCGGCAAAGCCGCCCCAAAACAGACCCCGCGAAGCTAACTGGCTAAACAAGATTGCAGCCCTTTACGAGCGACCTCGCTTTCACACGAAACGCGCGATCAGAGAATCCGCACCTTCAACACCCGCCCCTTGATCTTGCCGCTGTTCAACCGCTGCATGGCCGCCTTGGCCACGGCGCGCTCGACGGCAACGAAGGCCTGGAAATCGAAGATGGCGATCTTGCCCACCTGCGTCCCGGCAATCCCGGCATCACCGGTCAGCGCACCGAGGATATCGCCCGGGCGCAACTTGTCCTTGCGTCCGGCCGCGATGCACAAGGTGCTCATCACCGGCAGCAACGGCTCGCCGCCCTTTTGCTTGAGGCTGTCGAGCTGTTCCCAGCGCAGCGGATGGCCTTGCAGCGCTTCGATGGCCTGGGCGCGATGGCCCTCGGCTGGCGCCACCAGGCTGATCGCCAGGCCTTTCTCGCCTGCGCGACCGGTACGGCCCACGCGGTGCACGTGAATCTCGGCATCGCGCGCCAGCTCGGCGTTGATCACCATGTCCAGGCCGTCGATGTCCAGGCCGCGCGCAGCCACATCCGTGGCCACCAGCACCGAAATGCTGCGGTTGGCGAACATCGCCAGCACCTGGTCGCGGTCGCGTTGTTCCAGGTCGCCATGCAGCGCCTGGGCCACGATGCCCTTGGCGTTGAGGTGCGCGACCACCTCTTCGCACTGCTGCTTGGTGAAGCAGAAGGCCACGCACGACTGCGGGCGGTAGTGGCCCAGCACACGGGTCACAGCCTCCAGCCGCTGCGCTGCGTCGATCTCGATGAAACGTTGTTCGATCTGGCTGTCGCTGTGTTGGCTCTCGACCTTGACCTGCTGCGGCTTGCGCATGAAGTTCGCGGCCAGCTGTTCGATGCCCGCAGGATAGGTGGCCGAGAACAGCAAGGTCTGACGGCGCGACGGCGTCTTGCCGAGGATGCTGGCGATGGCGTCGAAGAAGCCCATGTCGAGCATGCGGTCGGCTTCGTCGAGGACCAGGGTATTGAGGCCGTCGAGCACCAGGGTGCCCTTGTCCAGGTGCTGCTGGATGCGCCCCGGGGTGCCGACGATGATGTGCGCGCCGTGCTCCAGCGAGGCGATCTGCGGGCCCAGCGAGACGCCGCCGCAGAGGGTGAGGATCTTGATGTTGTCTTCGGCCCGAGCCAGCCGGCGCAGCTCCTTGGCCACCTGATCGGCCAGCTCGCGCGTCGGGCACAGCACCAGGGCCTGGCAGCCGAAGAAACGCGGGTTGATCGGGTTGAGCAGGCCAATACCGAACGCGGCGGTCTTGCCGCTGCCGGTCTTGGCCTGGGCGATCAGGTCGAGGCCGCGCAGGATGACCGGCAGGCTCTGCGCCTGGATCGGCGTCATGGCGCTGTAACCCAGAGCCTCGAGGTTGGCCAGCATGGCGGGGGACAACGGCAGAGTGGCGAAAGCGGTGGAGTCGGTGGTCACGGGGCAGGCCTGCGGTGATGGCGCGTAAAAATGCCGCACAGTCTATCAGCCCCGTGACCTGGCACCTAAGACTCCAGGTCCTGTTCCGGACGCCGAGCACGCCGCCCGTCCGTCGGCGCCAGTTGCAGGAAGATCGCCGCCGCCAGCATCGCCATCACGCCGATGGTCACGAACGTCAGCTGGAACGCCTCCAGCGTGGTCTCCACTGCATCACCGCTGCCGGCCGTGGTAAAGCCGCCCAGCAGCGCCCCTGCGCAGGCCACCCCAAGGCTCAGCGACAACTGTGCCACCACCGACAACAGGCTGTTGCCGCCGCTGGCATTGTCATCGTCCAGGTCGATCAGCGTGACGGTGTTCATGGCAGTGAACTGCAGCGAGTTGATCGCCCCGAGCACCCCCAGGTGGGCCAGCAGCAGCGGGTAGGGCGTTTCGGCATCCACCAGCGCCAGGCTGGCCAGGCCGATGCCGAGCATCAGGGTATTGCCGGTCAGCACGACCCGATAACCCAGGCGCTCGATCAGCGGTCGCGCCACCCACTTGGCCAGCATCGCGGCCGCCGCCAGGGGAATCATGCTCATGCCCGCCTGCATCGGCGAGTAGCCCAGCGCCACTTGCAGCAGCAGCGGCACGAGAAAGGGCAGGGCGCCGCTGCCCAGACGGGCGAACAGGTTGCCGAGGATGCCGATGGCAAAGGTGCGTACCCGGAACAGGCTGGGCGAGAACAGCGGCTCCGGGTCGCGGCCCGCGCGTAGCCAGTAGGCGGCCAGGCACGCCAGGCCGGCGAACAGCAGCAACATCACGCGCAAATGCGGCAGGTGCAGCTCGCCCAGCCCTTCCATGGCGATGGTGATCAGCACCATCGCCGCGCCGAACAGCAGAAAGCCCGGTCCGTCGAAGGAGGTGCGTTCGGCACCGCGCAGGTCGGGGATGTATTTCCACACCGCCCAGCAGCCCAGCGCGCCTACGGGCAGATTGAGCAGGAAGATCCAGTGCCAGCTGAGCACCTCGACCAGCCAGCCGCCCAGGGTCGGGCCCAGCAGCGGCCCAAGCAGCGCCGGAATGGTGATGAAACTCATGATGCGCACCAGTTCCGAGCGCGGGTAGGCGCGCAAGACCACCAGCCGCCCCACGGGCAGCATCAGCGCGCCGCCCAGGCCTTGCACGATCCGTGCGCCGACCAGAAAGCCCAGGCTGTTGGCGACTGCGCACAGCAGCGAGCCCAGGCTGAACAGCACAATGGCGCTGAAGAACACATGCTTGGTGCCGAAGCGATCAGCGATCCAGCCGGAGGCCGGGATCAACAGCGCCACGGTCAGCATGTAGGCGATGATCACGCCCTGCATGCGCAACGGGTTTTCCGAGAGCGAGCGGGCCATGTCGGGGAGGGCGGTATTGAGGATGGTGCCGTCCAGGGCCTGCATGAAGAAGGCGATTGCCACCACCCAAGGGATCAGGCGTGCGGTGGCGGGATCGAGTGGAGCGCGTTCGGGCATGGAGAACCTCACTGTTCTGAAGGGCGTGCGCTGGCCGCCCCCTGGCTTGGCACAGGGGGCGGCGGCGACGCAGGCCCTGGCGCTTGTCCGTCATGTCGCACGCCGAGGATGGTGGCGACGCATCACAAGGTCAGGGTCAACGCTTTGACCAGTGCACCTGGCAGATGATTCGACCCGGTGCTGCGTTCGCTGTAGGTGCTGGTCGAGAGGATCATTTCACGTTCCTCGGTCAGTGCCTCCAGTTGACTACCGAGCAGGCTGTACAGCGTGTCGTCGAAGCGCATGGTGCGCACCGGGCCCTGGATCTGGCCGTTTTCCACCCAGAAGGTGGCGAAGCGGGTCAGGCCGGTCATGCGCGCTGCGGGCAGGTCGGAGTAGTTCAGGTACCAGAGGTTGCTGATGTACAGGCCAGTGCCCAGGCGTTCCAGCACCGCTGCGCTGGGCAGGTCGCCGGGCGCCAGGCTCAGCGCGCAGGGCGCCTCGTAGCTGTCGGCACCGTTGGCCTGCAAGCCGAACTCGACCGCGCTGCGGGCACTGATCAGGCGGGACTGGGCCGTGCCTTGGTGAATCAGGCGGACATCCTGGCGTGGCGAGCCCTCATTGGAAAAAGCCGGGCTGAGGGAGCCACTGACCTGCTCGCTGAAGCTCACCTGAGGGCTGAGCTGTGCATCCCCGGCATACAGCCGCTGCAGAGGGCTGGCGCCGGTCGCCAGGCCTTGTGCGGAAAAGCCGCCCCAGGCGAGCATGCCGGCAATCTCGTCCATCGCCGCTGGCGCCAGATAGGCGCGGTACTGGCCGGGCTTCAAGGTCACGGCAGGACGACCGAGGAACGCCAGCTGTTCACGCGCCTGACGCAGGCGAGCGGTGAACGCCTCGGCGCTCCAGTCCTGGCCGGCGTAGTTGGCCTTGACCGCCTCGCCATTGGCATGGAACAGGCTCCAGTCGACGTTGAAGCTGTTCGCCTGGTGCCAGCCGAAGGCGCCGGACGAGGCAGCGAAACCGCGGCAAATGGGCCCGGCAGCGTAGATGCCGACCAGGTCCAGGTCACCGGCTTCCCGCTCGATCAGTGCCAGCACCTGGTCCAGTTCCGGCAGCGGCGAGGCCAGCAGGCTATGGCTGTGCCAGGCATTGGCATCCAGGTTCAGGTACGGGTCGACCGCCAGCAGTGGCAAGGTCTCGCGCAGCTGCATCAGCCCTTGCATGAGCCGCTGGCAATCGACCACGGCATCGTCGCTGAGGGTGATGTGCTGCTCGGCCTGCCGGCCTTCGCGTACCAGGCGCAGTTGCACGCTGGCCTGGCTGACCTCGCCGGCCTGGCGCACCTTGGCGTGGTTGAAGCGTACGAATTGCGAGTGCTCGGCGTTGTAGCTCAGGGTGAATTGCTCGTCGGCCAGGGTCGCCGCGCGCACTGCGTCGAGCAGCGCCTGAAAACGATCTTGATACACGCTCATCAGGCGTCTCCTCCGAACACATCGATCTGACTGAACACGCAAGCCGGCGAGGCATGGCCGACACGAATCACCTGATTAGGCTCGCCTTTGCCGCAGTTGGGCGTGCCCAGCACCTGGAAGGTGCTGCGATCACCGACGGCGCTCAGGTTGCGCCAGAATTCGGCAGAAATACCGCGGTAGTTCGGGTTCTTCACCACACCTCGGAGTTGGCCGTGCTCGATGAGCTGGCCCCATTCGCAGCCGAACTGAAACTTGTTGCGCGCATCGTCGATGGACCAGGAGCGGTTGGTGCGCATCAGGATGCCGTGCTCGATGCCGGCGATCAGTTGCTCGAGCGACTGATCGCCTGGTTCGATGTTGAGGTTGGCCATGCGGTCGATCGGCGCGCGGTTCCAGCTGCACGCCCGGCTGTTGGCGACACCCTCCAGGCCGCTGCGCCACTGCGACAGGGCGCCGCCAAGCGGGCGCAGCAACACGCCATCGCGAATCAGGAACTGCTTGCTCGCGGCGCTGCCGTCGTCGTCGAAGCTGTAGCTGGCCAGCTCCTCAGGCAAGGTCGGGTCGAACGTCACGTTGAGCAGCGCCGAGCCGTACTGCAACTGGCCGAAGTCACTGGCCTTGACGAAGCTGGTGCCGGCGTAATTGCGCTCATCGCCCAGAATGCGGTCCATCTCCAGCGGGTGGCCGATCGACTCGTGTATCTGCAGCATCATCTGGTCGGGCATCAGCAGCAGGTCGCGCCGGCCACTCGGGGTGTTGGGCGCCAGCAGCAGTTGCAGCGCTTCGTCCGCTACGCGCGGCGCGGCGCCGATCAGGGCGCAGCGCTCGATCACGTCGAAGCCGCCTTGCTGGCCGAAATTGTCGCGCCCCAGGGTGCGGCTCTGGCTGTCCTGGCCATCGCTGGCGGTGACGCCCAGACCCGGGAACAGGAAGCGCTGAGCCTGGCGCAGCTCGGCGCCGGCAGAGTTCAGGTAGGTCTGCTCGACCACCGTGATGCCCAGGCTGAGCTGCCAATCCACCAGGCGCGCGTCGTTGGGCACGCTGGCCGATTCACGGGCCAGCAGCGCCAAACAATCGGCGAGCTTGGGCAGGGTCTGCTCGAAGTTGGGCGAGACGTGGTCGTGGCGCCCGCTGGGCACCGCTTGTTCGCTGAGGTCCAGCAGGCTGTGCGCCTTGATCTGCCGTGCCAGCGCCTCGGCCCGCTCCAGTGCACGCTGCAAGCCGCTTTGCGAAAGGTCCGCAGTGGCTGCGTAGGCCTCGACGCCAGCCACACGCACGGTGAGCATGGCGCCTTCATCCTGGCTGAAGTACGGCGGCTCGGCGACGTTACGACGCACGGCAAGTGACTGATGCGAGTGTTTCACATGGCGCAGGGAAAACAGCTCCGCGCCACTGCGCAATGCAGCGAAGCGCTGGCGCAGCAGGGTGCTGGCGTCGAACATGAGCAAGGCTCCGTTGGGCGGGGTAAGGAGTGCGACAGAGTATCAGGGTCGATGGACCAGGCGGCGGGCGGGTCATTCGATGCGGTGCAGTGTTCATGCAGAGGGCGATGGGCTGCAGCCTGCGTCGGCCATAAAAAAAGGAGCGCCGAAGCGCTCCTTTTCAGTACCGCCTACCTTCAACCAATGGTCATCAGGCTCGCGTTACCCCCCGCGGCAGCGGTATTGACGCTCACCGCGCGCTCGATCACCAATCGCTCCAGCGCGATCTGGGTATCACCGGACGACAGCCCATGAACCCCGACGATCGCCCCGCCGCGTTTGGCCACCTGCTCGCAGACGCCGCGCAGCTGGTCGCAATCACCGTGGTGCAGCACGGCGTCGAAGGCCACTTCGTCTTTCTGCCAGTCGGCCACCAGGGCGACCTTGGCCTGCACCTCTTTGGGCAGGCGGGCGCGCAGGGCTTTGCCGGGTTCGCCGTCCAGCCACAGCGCTGAACTGCCCACGGCCAGCACTGCCGCCAGTTGGCTGAGCAGGTCCTGTTCGTGGTCGGCCAGGCACAGCACGTGCTCGCGCGGCAGGATGGTGTAGCTGTTGCGCTCGCCGGTCGGGCCGGGCAGCAAGCGGGTCACGCCACTTTGCGACTGCTCGGCGAACTGTTCGCAAAGGCTGGCGAGTTCAGCATGCTGGTTGCTGCTGGCCCAGGCCTTGAAAGCCTGCAGCGGCTTGAGCTGTTGCTGACGCAAGGTGTCGTCGACCTGGCCTGCGACATCGCTGCGCTCGAAGTGGCGAGCGATGGCGTCGCTCGGACGGGTCGACAGCAGGCGGTACAGGTACAGCGGGCCGCCGGCTTTCGGACCGGTGCCCGAGAGGCCTTCGCCACCGAAGGGTTGTACCCCGACCACCGCGCCAACGATGTTGCGGTTGACGTACAGGTTGCCGGCGTTGACGTTGTCCACCACCTTGGCGATGGTCTCGTCGATGCGGGTGTGCACGCCGAGGGTCAGGCCATAACCCGAGGCATTGATCTGCTCGATCAGCGCGTCGAGGTTGCGGCGGTTGTAGCGCACCACGTGCAGCACCGGCCCGAAGATTTCGCGCTGCAGCTCGTCGAGGCTGTCCAGTTCGATCAGCGTTGGCATCACGAAGGTGCCGCGCTTGCACTCGGTGCCATCAGCGATGGCCACCTGGTACACCGAGCGGCCTTTTTCACGCATGCCCTGAATGTGTTTCTCGATGCCGGCCTTGGCCTCGGCGTCGATCACCGGGCCGATATCCACCGACAGGCGCTCCGGGTTGCCCAGGCGGCTCTGCGCCATGGCGCCCTTGAGCATGTCGATCACGCGATCGGCGCAGTCTTCCTGCAGGCACAGTACGCGCAGGGCCGAGCAACGCTGGCCGGCGCTGTCGAAGGCCGATGACACCACATCGATCACCACCTGCTCGGTCAGCGCCGAGGAGTCAACGATCATGGCGTTCTGCCCGCCGGTTTCGGCAATCAGCGGGATTGGCCGGCCCTGGGCATCCAGGCGGCCAGCGATGTTGCGTTGCAGCAGGCGGGCGACTTCGGTGGAGCCCGTGAACATCACGCCCTTGACCCGCTCATCACCGACCAGGCGCGCACCGACGGTTTCGCCGCGCCCTGGCAACAGTTGCAGCACGCCTTCGGGAATGCCGGCTTCGAGCAGCAGGCGCACGGCCTGGGCGGCGATCAGCGGGGTTTGTTCGGCAGGCTTGGCCAGCACCGGGTTACCGGCGGCCAGCGCTGCGGCCACCTGGCCGGAGAAGATCGCCAGTGGGAAGTTCCACGGGCTGATGCACACCACCGGCCCCAACGGGCGGCAGTCGGCATTGCTCAGGTCGGTGCGCGCCTGCACGGCGTAGTAGCGCAGGAAATCCACGGCCTCGCGCACTTCGGCGATCGCGTTGGCGAAGGTCTTGCCGGCTTCGCGTACCAGCAGGCCCATCAGCGGCTGGATCTCGGCTTCCATGGCGTCTGCCGCGCGTTCCAGAATCGCGGCGCGCTCGGCGGGCGGGGTGGCCTGCCAGATCGGCGCTGCATTGATCGCGCACTGTACCGCGTTGTCCGCGTCGGCCACGGTGGCTTCCTGGACCTGACCGACCACGTCACGCTGATCGGACGGGTTGAGCACGTTCACGGCTGCTTCGTCAGCGGCCGCGCAGGCCAGCATGGGTGCTGCGTGCCAGTCGTGGTGCGCGGTCGACAGCAGTGCGCAGGACAGCGACGCCAGGCGATGTTCGTTGGCCAGGTCGATACCCGCCGAGTTGGCGCGCTCGCTGCCGTACAGGTCACGTGGTTGCGGGATGCGTGGGTGGGGCAGGCCGATGCTGCCTTCCTGCGCGGCCATGCGCTCGATGCTGGCAACCGGATCGGCCACCAGTTCCTGGATGGAAATCGAGTGGTCGGCGATGCGGTTGACGAACGAGGTGTTGGCGCCGTTTTCCAGCAGACGGCGCACCAGATACGCCAGCAGCGTTTCGTGGGTGCCGACCGGGGCATAGACCCGGCAGGGGCGGTTCAGCTTGCCCTCGGAAATCTTCCCGACCACTTGCTCGTAGAGGGGCTCGCCCATGCCGTGCAGGCATTGGAATTCGTACTGGCCGGGGTAATAGTTCTGGCCGGCGATCTGGTAAATGGCCGACAGCGTGTGGGCGTTGTGCGTGGCGAACTGCGGGTAGATGGCTTCGGGCACTGCCAGCAGCTTGCGAGCGCAGGCCACGAACGAGACGTCGGTGTACACCTTGCGGGTATAGACCGGGTAGCCTTCCAGGCCTTCGACCTGGGCGCGCTTGATCTCGCTGTCCCAGTAGGCGCCCTTGACCAGGCGGATCATCAGGCGATGGCGGCTGCGCTTGGCCAGGTCGATGACATAGTCGATCACGTACGGGCAACGCTTCTGATACGCCTGGATGACGAAGCCAATGCCGTTCCAGCCGGCCAGCTGCGGCTCGAAGCACAGGCGCTCGAGCAGCTCCAGCGACAGCTCCAGGCGGTCGGCTTCCTCGGCGTCGATGTTCAGGCCGATGTCGTACTGCTTGGCCAGCACGGTCAAGCCCAGCAGGCGCGGGTACAGCTCGTCCATGACGCGTTCGTACTGCGCGCGGCTGTAGCGCGGGTGCAGGGCCGAGAGCTTGATCGAGATGCCAGGGCCCTCGTAGATGCCGCGGCCATTGGAGGCTTTGCCGATGGAGTGGATCGCCTGCTCGTACGAGGCCAGGTATTTCTGCGCGTCGTGCTCGGTCAGGGCGGCTTCACCGAGCATGTCGTAGGAATAGCGGAAACCCTTGGACTCGAAGCGGTTGGCGTTGGCCAGGGCTTCGGCGATGGTTTCGCCCGTGACGAACTGCTCGCCCATCAGGCGCATGGCCATGTCGACGCCCTTGCGGATCATCGGCTCGCCGCTCTTGCCGATGATGCGCGTGAGCGAGGAGGTGAGGCCGGATTCATTGTGGGTCGAGACCAGCTTGCCGGTCAGCAGCAGGCCCCAGGTAGCGGCATTGACGAACAGCGACGGGCTGTTGCCCAGGTGCGGCTGCCAGTTGCCGGTGCTGATCTTGTCGCGGATCAGGGCGTCGCGGGTGCCCTTGTCGGGGATGCGCAGCAGCGCTTCGGCCAGGCACATCAGCGCCACGCCTTCCTGCGACGACAGGGAGAATTCCTGCAGCAGGCCTTGCACCACACCGGCACGGCCACTGGCGCTCTTCTGGTTGCGCAGCTTCTCGGCAATGCCGGCGGCCATCTTGTGGGTGGCCTCTGCCTGCGTGCTGGTCAGGCGCGCCTGCTCCAGCAGCATGGGCACCATTTCCTGTTCCGGGCGGCGGTAGGCAGCGGTGATGGCCGAGCGCAGCACCGACTGCGGCAGAATGCTTTCTGCAAATTCCAGGAAGCATTGCAGGCTTTGTTCGGCAGGCAGCTCGCCGATGTCTTCGGCGAGTGCGGCAGCCTGGCCGTTGAGGTCTTGCAGGGTGGCACCACCCTCGAGCTTCTCCAGGTAGTTGAAGATGGCCTGCTTGATCAACCAGTGCGGCGTGCGGTCGATGGAGTGCGCAGCGGCCTTGAGTCGCTCACGGGTAGGGTCGTCGAGTTTGACCCCGAGGGTGGTGGTCGCCATTTCTTGTCCTCTTTATTGCCACGGCGTGGCTTGTGCAGGCGGCAAGATTAGCGCCAAGCAGCGCAGAGGTGCAACCGGGTGCAACCCGTTTTTTCAAGGGTCGGGAGTGCTGTTCGTCTGACACTCGCAACTAATGTCTGAAAGCGGCATAAAAGCGTCGTTTTACCGTCTGAGCGCGCAAACGTGCACGAAAGTGGGGCGAAATCCTGAGGGTTTTTTCAGAAAATTCCGAAGGTGCAACTGTCAAATGAAAAATGGTTGCACCTGATTTGAGTTGTCACCTAGGATGCGTCGCCAGGTGCAACCGTGTCATCACGGGTCGCTGTTTTCATAACAACAAACGCCAGGACACCACCACATGAGCAATCCAATCACGATCACGTTTGTGATCTACATCGCAGCGATGGTTCTCATCGGCTTCGCTGCCTATCGCGCTACCAACAACCTTTCCGACTACATTCTGGGCGGCCGCAGCCTCGGCAGCGTCGTCACCGCATTGTCGGCCGGCGCTTCGGACATGAGCGGCTGGCTGCTGATGGGCCTGCCGGGCGCCATCTACATGTCGGGTCTGTCGGAGATCTGGATCGCCATCGGTCTGACCGTGGGCGCCTACCTGAACTGGCTGTTCGTTGCCGGGCGCCTGCGCGTGCAGACCGAGTACAACGGTGATGCGCTGACCCTGCCGGACTACTTCGCCAGCCGTTTCGAAGACCGCAGCGGTCTGCTGCGGATCATCTCGGCGATCGTCATCCTGGTGTTCTTCACCATCTATTGCGCCTCGGGCATCGTCGCCGGCGCGCGGCTGTTCGAAAGCACCTTCGGCCTGTCGTATGAAACGGCGCTGTGGGCCGGTGCTGCTGCAACCATCGCCTACACCTTCGTCGGTGGTTTCCTGGCGGTGAGCTGGACCGACACGGTGCAGGCTTCGCTGATGATCTTCGCGCTGATCCTCACGCCGATCATCGTGCTGCTCTCCACCGGCGGCATCGACACCACGTTCCTGGCCATCGAAGCGCAGAACCCGGCCAACTTCGACATGTTCAAGGGCGCGACCTTCGTCGGCATCGTCTCGCTGATGGGCTGGGGGCTGGGCTACTTCGGCCAGCCGCACATCCTGGCGCGCTTCATGGCCGCTGATTCGGTCAAGTCGATCGGCAAGGCACGGCGCATTTCCATGACCTGGATGATCCTCTGCCTGGCGGGCACCTGCGCCGTCGGTTTCTTCGGCATCGCCTACTTCGCGGCCAACCCGGAGCTGGCCGGGCCGGTGAATGAAAACCCTGAGCGGGTCTTCATCGAACTGGCCAAGATCCTGTTCAACCCATGGGTCGCCGGTGTGCTGCTGTCGGCCATCCTGGCTGCGGTGATGAGCACCCTGAGCTGCCAGCTGCTGGTGTGCTCCAGCGCACTGACCGAGGACTTCTACAAGGCCTTCCTGCGCAAGAACGCCTCGCAGGTGGAACTGGTCTGGGTTGGTCGCCTGATGGTGCTGGGTGTGGCGCTGGTGGCCATTGCCCTTGCAGCCAACCCGGAAAACCGCGTACTGGGCCTGGTGGCCTACGCCTGGGCCGGCTTCGGCGCGGCGTTCGGGCCGGTGGTGCTGCTGTCGGTGGTGTGGAAGGGCATGACCCGCAATGGCGCCCTGGCCGGTATCGTGGTCGGCGCACTGACCGTGATCCTGTGGAAGCGCTACGACACCCTGGGCCTGTACGAAATCATTCCAGGCTTCCTGCTGGCCAGCATCGCCATCATCCTGGTGAGCAAGCTGGGCCGTCCGTCGAAAGACATGGTGTCGCGCTTCGAAGCGGCCGATACGGCCTATCACATCGGTAAGTAACACCTCCCCCGGGGCGCTTACCGACGCCCCGTTTCACCCTGCGCTGGGCCGTGCCACGGCCCCAGCCGCAGTGCCTGTCTCAAGAGTGCCTGCACAGCCTTGGTGCCTGATCCACCTGGGCTTGCCTGGCGTCATCTCCCCCCACCCACCTGACTCCGCCTTTGCGACAAGGTAAACTTGCCGGCCGCGCAGGAGTTGCCATGAACTATCGTCACGCCTTTCACGCCGGCAACCATGCCGACGTCTTCAAACACATCGTGCTCACCCGCCTCATCGCCCTGATGTCGCGCAAGGAACAGCCATTCGCCTACCTCGACACGCATGCCGGCCTGGGTCTGTACGACCTGCAGGGTGACCAGGCAACGCGCACCGGGGAATACCTCGAAGGGGTTGCCCGGCTGTGGGGTCGGGATGACCTGCCCGAGGTGCTCGCTGACTACCTGCGCGTCATCAAGCGCCTGAACCCCGAGGGTGAACTGCGCTACTACCCCGGCTCTCCCGAGCTTGCCCGGCGCCTGATGCGCCAGCAGGATCGCGCCCTGCTCAACGAGAAGCACCCCGAAGACGGGCGGATGCTCAAGGACAACATGAAGAAGGACCCACGCGTGGCGGTCCATCTGGGCGAGGGCTGGCACGTGCCGCGGGCGCTGCTGCCGGTGCAGGAAAAACGCGCCATCATGCTCATCGACCCGCCATTCGAGCAGGCCGACGAGCTCAAGCGCTGCACCCTGGCCATGAAGGAGGCCATTGCCCGCATGCGCCAGACCGTGGTCGCGCTCTGGTACCCGATCAAGGACCAGCGCACGCTGACCCGCTTCTACCAGGACCTCACCAGCACCGGCGCACCCAAGCTGCTGCGGGTGGAGCTGTACGTGCACCACCAGGACAGCCCGCAGGGCCTGAACGGCTCGGGCCTGGCCATCGCCAACCCGCCGTGGGGCCTGGAAGAGGAGCTGCGCAGCCTGCTGCCGTGGCTCGCCCAGGAGCTTCAGCAAACGGCGGGCAGTTTCCGCATGGACTGGCTGATCGCCGAATAGAGCCTGCCGCTGCCGCGCCTTCAGGGGTGCGGCGAGGTGGCGGTACGGGCGTACCGCTGGTAAGGCCAGCCCCTATGGTTTGCGTTATAATCCCGCGCTTTAGCCGCCGGTGGCCGTTGTCGTCGCCTGCGCACTTTCACCGATTGAAGAGGCGAGTCCCTTGGCATTGACGATTCTTGGCCTGTCCGGCGCCCTTAGCCATGACCCTTCCGCGGCCTTGTACATCGACGGCAAGCTGGTTGCCGCCGCCGAAGAAGAGCGCTTCGTGCGTGACAAGCATGCGAAGAACCGCATGCCCTACGAGTCGGCGAAGTTCTGTCTGGAGCAAGCCGGCATCAAGCCGTCCGACGTCGATGTGGTGGCGATTCCCTTCGCCCCCATCAGCCTGTTCGGCAAGGCTCGCTGGCACTACGCCAAGCGCTACTGGTATGCGCCCGACCGCGCGCTCGATGCCATCCTCATGGGTAATCGCCGCTACAAGCGCTACCGCAACAAGATCGTCTGGTGCCTCGAACAGCTGGGCTTCGATGCGAAGAAGATCAAGATCGAGCCGGTCGAGCACCACCTGGCGCATGCCTCCAGTGCCTACCACTGCTCGGGCTTCAAGGAAAAGACCGCGATCCTCGGGATCGACGGCAAGGGCGAGTACGCCACCACCTTCTTCGGCTACGGCGAGAACGGCAAGATCCACAAGATCAAGGAGTTCTTCGACCCTGATTCGCTGGGTGGCCTGTATGGCGCGATCACCGAATTCCTGGGCTTTGAAATGCTCGACGGCGAATTCAAGGTCATGGGCATGGCGCCGTATGGCGATGCCAGCAAGTACGATTTCTCGCGCCTGGCCAGCTTTGAAAATGGCGAGTTGGTGATCAATACCGAGTACGCCAACGTCATCGGCCTGCGCCGCTATAAAGAGAAGGGCAAGGGCTTCTACTTCTCGCCCAAGCTGATCGAATGGCTGGGCCCCAAGCGCGAAGGCGACATCGCCGACGAGCCGTACATCCACTACGCCGCGAGCATGCAGGCGCTGTTCGAGAAGCTGGCGCTGCAGATGATCGACCATTACCTGGGCGACATCCTGCGGGAAACCGGCAAGCTGGCCTTTGCCGGCGGCTGTGCGCTGAACGTCAAGCTGAACCAGAAGATCATCGCCCGCCCGGACCTCAAGGAACTGTTCGTCCAGCCTGCTTCGGGTGACGCCGGGACCGCCGTTGGCGCGGCCGCCTATGTCTCCCACGCCCGTGGCGTGCCGGTCGAGAAAATGGAACACGTCTACCTCGGCCCGGCCTATTCCAACGAAGACGTCATCGCCGCCTGCGCCCGCCATCCGAGCGCGCCGACCTGGCGCAAACTCGACGACATGCCGCAGCGCATCGCCAAGATCATGGTCGATGGCAACCCGGTGGCCTGGTTCCAGGGCCGCATGGAGTTCGGTCCGCGTGCGCTGGGTGGTCGCTCCATCGTCGGCTGCCCGAGCGTGCCGGATGTGGCCAACCGCATCAACGAGCAGATCAAGTTCCGCGAGCGCTGGAGACCCTTCTGCCCGTCGATGCTCGACACCGTGGCCCCGCAGATGATCAAGATCGATCATCCCGCACCCTTCATGACCTTCACCTTCGAAGTGGCTGAAGAATGGAAGACCCGCGTGCCGGAAGTGGTCCATGAAGACGGCACCTCTCGCGCCCAGGTGCTCAAGCGCGAGTACAACCCGCGCTACTACGACATGATGAAAGCGCTGGAAACTTTGACCGGCAACGGCGTGTCGCTGAACACCTCGCTCAATCGTCGTGGTGAGCCGATGATCTGCTCGCCGACCGATGCGTTGAACATGTTCTACGGCTCTGATCTGCAGTACCTGATCATGGAAGACATCCTCGTGGTCAAGGACGGCGCCGCCGCGTATGACCAGCCGCTCTGAACGCCGCGTCCTGCAGTTCTGCCACGGCTATGACGGCCCGTTCCTGGACTGCGCGCGGCAATACGCGAGCCTGTTCCAGGGGCGTGGCTATCAGGTCACCACGGTGTTCCTGACCGGCCGCGCCGATCCGGCGGTGGCCGCAGGCTGCGCCTCGGACGAGGTGCTGTTCCTCGAATTCAGTTCCAAGGCCGTGCGCGGCCTGAAGCTGGGTGCGATTGCCGCGTTGCGCAAGATCGCGACGCAGCGCCGCTTTGCCTTCTGCATCGCCCACCGCTTCAAGCCGATCTATGTGGCGCTGCTGGCCACCGGTTTGCCGGTGATCGGCGTGCACCATGCGTTTGGCGATTATGAGCGCAAGGGCCGCCGGCTGTTCGCCAACCTCTTCTCCAGGCGCCTGAGCCTGCTGGGCGTGTCGAACGCGGTACGTGACGACATGCGCCGTTGCCTGCCCGGCTGGCCGGCCGAGCGTATCCAGACCCTGTACAACCGCATCGATGTCGCGGCCCTGCACGCCGCGCTGCTGCCACGCCAGGCAGCCCGCCAGGCACTGGGCCTGGACGCGCAGGCGTGGATCGTCGGCAACGTGGGTCGGCTGCACCCGGACAAGGACCAGGCCACCTTGCTGCGCGGTTTCGCCCAGGCGCTGCCGCAGTTGCCGGCCGGTGCGCGGCTCGCGGTGCTGGGCAAAGGCCGCCTGGAGCAGCCCCTCAAGGCGCTGGCGGTCGAGCTGGGTATTGCCGGGCAGGTCGATTTCCTTGGCCAGGTCGCTGACGCCCGGCGCTATTTCGCCGCCTTCGACGTGTTCGCATTGAGCTCCGACCACGAGCCTTTCGGCATGGTCCTGCTCGAGGCCATGGTGGCGGGTGTGCCAGTGGCGGCGACTGCCTGCGGCGGCGCGCTGGAGGTGGTCGAAGGTGTCGGCGAGCTGTTCCCGCTGGGCGATGCGGGCCAGTTGGCTGCGGTACTGCAGCGCCTGGCCGTGATGGATCAGGCGCAACGTGACGCCTGCGCCAGCGCCATGCATCAGCGTTTGCAGCAACGCTTCTCGGACCACGCCGTGCGCGAGGCCTTCTGGCAACTGGCGCACGTCAAAGCGCTCGAGGCAGCCCACTGATGCTCAATTCCATTCAAGCCTGGCGCGAACGCGGCTGGACGCCCATCGATGCCGGCGCCTATGCGCAAGCCTGGCAACGCTTCGGCGGCAGCGTCGCGACCCACCCGCGCGTGGTAGCGCAACTGGCCGAGCTCGCAGAGATTCCGGTGCGCTACCTGGGCTGGTGCGAAAACGGTGAGCTGAAGGCGGCCATCCCCGCCTGGGGCCGGCATCTGGCGCTGTCCAAGGACGTGCTCAAGCGCCATGGCAAGAAAGGCCTGTTCGACCTGGGCAACGCCGAAATCATTCTGCCGGCCGATCCCCAGGCCGCCGCGCCATTGCGGCACCAGGCGCGGTACCTGTCGGAACTGAACCAGGGCCGTTTCACGGGCCTCAAGGCGCAAACCGAACAATTGGCGATGGCCCGCGCCCATGAAGACCTGTCGAAGAAGTTTCGCTACAACCAGCGCCGCGAACTGCGCCTGCTGGAAGAGGCGGGCGGCGAAGTGCGGGCCATTGCCGACTATGCGCCGAGCGACATCGCCGCGATCTACTGCGACCTGTTCCAGCGTCGCTGGGGCTTCGCTGCCACTGGCGCCGAGCGCATGAGCGAGGTGGTCGAGCGATTGCGTGAGCTGCTGATCGGCTCGGTGTTGCTGCTCGACGGCAAGCCCATCGCCATTCAGCTGGTCTACCGGGTCGAAGCGCCGCAGTGGGTCAGCGTCGAATACGTCAATGGCGGCGTCGACCCCGAGACCAAGGCCTTCAGCCCCGGTAGCGTGCTGAGCTTTCTCAACACCCAGGCCGCCTGGGACGACGCCAAGGCGTTGAACAAGCCGCTGCGTTTCTCGTTCGGTCGTGCCGACCGCGAGTACAAGGACCGCTGGTGCACGCCGGTCTCGGTGCTGCAGTCGTGAATCGCAAGCAGGCATTGCTCAAGCGCCACCGGCGCAACAAGCGTATCGGGCTGCTCGTGGCGCTGCTGGCACTGCTGGCGTTGGGCGTGCTGGGGCCTTGGTGGCTGCCGGTTGCGATGCTGCCGCTGCTCTGGATTGCCCATGAAGCCTGGCTGGCGGACCACCTGTTCTACGCCCCAGGTGACGACTACGTGTACGACTTCCCGCAAGCGGCCGAGGTGACGGGCGTCAGTCTCGTTTCAGGCCGCTTGCAGGTCCCGGCGCTGCACGTGCAGGGCGACGAGACCCTGGTGTTGCAAGTCAGCCTGCGCGCCAGCTGGCTGGGCCGTTTGTTCGACCCGGCGGTGCGCCTGCGCGGTGCGGCGCAGGACGACCTGCAAGTGTTCGAGCGCGGCGTGCATGGCGTGCGCTATCTCAATCTCAGCGGCTGCGCCCAGGCCGTCGCCGCCAGTGAACTCCAGCTCAGCGGACGCTTCTGCCGGCTCCTGGGCCAACCGCGGCTGTGGCTGTTCCGCCAGGCCGATGCCCGCGAGCAACGGGTGATGGTCATTGCGCCGCATGCCGATGACGCCGAGCTGGCCGCCTATGGGCTGTACAGCCAGGCCAAGGACACTTGGATCGTCACTCTGACGGCCGGCGAAATCGAGGCCGAGCATTATCAGCGCATGGGGCTTGCAGCTGCCGAGGCCGCTCGCCTCAAGGGCCGGCTGCGGGCGTGGGACAGTCTGGCGGTGCCGCGCTGGGCGGGGGTTCCCGAGGCCCAGTGCGTGCAACTGGGCTATTTCTGTCTGCAACTGCCGAGCATGCGCCAGCACCCGGATCAGCCGGTCGCCTCGCGCGAAGCCGAGCTTGCCGACACGCGTCTGTTCCGCCAGCTCAATACCCTGGCGCTGCCGGGCGACGATGGCGTTCCGAGCTGGAACAACCTGCTGGCCGACCTGCGCGCGCTGCTGCGTGAGGCCCGCCCGCAGGTGATCGTGCTGCCGCACCCGGTGCTCGACCCGCACCCTGATCATGTCTGCGCGCAGCAAGCCGTTCTGCAAGCACTGCAAGGCCTGGAGTGGCAGCCCGAAACGCTGTTGGGCTATGCCAATCACCTGCACGACAACGACCGCTGGCCGATGGGTGACAGTGGCGCTGGCGTCGCCTTGCCTCCGGTGATGCAGACGCAGGTGATGGGCCAGCCCTACAGCCTGAGCCTGGGCACTGCGTTGCAGCACGACAAAGCCATGGCCCTGGGCATGATGCACGACCTGCAGCCGCGCCTGCCGCTCAAGCGTCGCCTGCGTCGGTTGATCCAGCGCTGCCTGACCGGGCGTCGCGCATCGCCCTATGGCGAAAACGAATTCTTCCGCAAAGCCGTGCGTCGCCATGAGCTGTTCTGGGTACTCGAATCACCCGCGCATTCAGGCGATATCGACCGCGAGTAGCATCAACATGACGTCACCGACCCCGAGCATTGTTTTCGTCATTCCCTATTTCGGCCAGTGGCCGTTCTGGATGCCGTTCTTCCTGGAAAGTTGCCGCCGCAACCCGGATATCGACTGGCTGCTGTTCAGCGACTGCGGGGCCATCGACGACCTGCCGGCGAACGTGCACATCGAATCGATCAGCTACGCTGCGTACTGTCGGCTGGTGTCACATCGGCTCGGCATCGACTTCGCGCCCGTCAACGCCTACAAGCTCTGTGATCTCAAGCCTGCGCTGGGTTACATCCATGAAGAACACCTCAAGGGTCATGACTTCTGGGCCTTTGGTGATCTCGACCTGGTGTATGGCGATCTACGCGCCTACTTCACCAACCAGCGCCTGGCCAGCCGCGACTTTTTCTCCACCCACGAGCGCCGCGTGGCAGGGCACCTGTGCCTGATGCGCAATACCCCGTGCAAGCGTGAGTTGTTCATGCGCATGCCCAGCTGGCGCGAGCGCTTCTGCGACGAGACCCACCATGCACTCGACGAAGGCGCGTTCAGCCGTCTGTTCGTCCGCCGCAAGAACCTGCCCAGGCCATTGTTCAAGCTGCTCGGCCAGCTCAACCCGCTGCGCCAGCGCAGTGAGTTCGTCGAGGCCTACAGCACCCCCAACGGGTGCATTCCCTGGCACGACGGCAGCCACAACTTTCCCACGCGCTGGTACTGGCACGAGGGGCGGGTGAGCAACGATCTCGACCGGCGGCGGCTCTATCCTTATTTCCATTTCGCGTGCTGGAAGCGCAACAAGTGGCCAGCACTGCCGCAGCCCGATGCGGACGAGGTGCGCAGGCTTGCTGCGTCGGCACGCTGGGTCATCAGTGACCGCGGTTTTCAGCAGGACACCCTATGAAACAGCGCTACAAAGTCCTGCAATTGCAGCCGGACTACAACATCAAGCAGCACGATTTTGCCGACCTCGCCGAGCAGGTATTCAAGGCGCTGCCACCTGAGCGCTTCGAGACCACCATGGCCTTTCTCAAGGGCAGGCCCGAGCCCGGCCAAGCGGTCAGCCGCGCCGATCACTCGGTGTATTTCGAGTTTTCCGACAAGGCGCTCAAAGGCATGCGCCTCAAGGCGCTCTGGCAGGTGTTCAAGTTCTGCCGCCGAGAGCGGTTCGACGTGGTCATCTGCAACCGCTTCAAACCGGTGAACATGCTGCTGCAGCTCAACCGCTGGTTGAAGATTCCGCTGTGCATCGGGATCTCCCACGGTTTCGGCGAATACGACCGGTTCTATCGCCGCCGTCAGACCCGGCGTCTCATCGATCGGCACTGGCAGTTCGTGGGTGTGTCGCCCGCGGTCAGGCAGTACCTGATCGAGTGCCAATGCGGCTTTACCGAGCACAACACCCATGGCATCACCAATGCCATCGACATCGAACAGGCCACGGCGCTGCAGCTGTCGCGCAGCGAGGCCAGGACGCAGTTGGGGTTGCCCCATGACGCACGGCTGATCGGTGCGCTGGGCCGTCTGGTGCCCGTGAAAGGGCACACTTACCTGATCCAGGCGTTCGCCGCCTTGCAGGACAAGTACCCTCACGCGCAGTTGGCAATCATCGGCGCAGGCCGTGAACAGGCCCGTCTGCACGCTGAAATCGAGCGTCTGGGCCTGGCCGGGCGCGTGCACTTGCTGGGGTTTCGCGAGAACGCGCTGCAGTACGTGCGCGCGTTCGACCTGTGGGCCATGCCGTCGCTGGCAGAAGGGTTGGGGCTGGCATTGCTCGAAGGCATGAGCGGCCATCTGCCGGTCATCGCCAGCGATGTGCCGGCGATGCTGCCGTTGATCCAGGGTGCAGGAGGGCTGGCGGTCAAGCCTGCCGATGTCGACAGCCTCACGGCCGCGCTGGACACCTACCTGGCCCTCGACGACCAGGCCTTGCGCAGCAAGGGTGAGCAAGCCTATGCCTACCTGACCCGTGAACACGATATCGAAGTCTTCCGCCAGCAGTACCTGCGGCTGATCGAGTCTGGACTGTCTGCTGCCAAGGAGCCGAAATGAGTACCCCGCAACCCCTGGTGACGGTGATCATCGCCTCCTATAACCACGGCCCCTACATCGAGGAGAGCATCCTCAGCGTACTGGGCCAGACCTACCCCAACATCGAGCTGCTGGTGATCGATGATGGCTCGACCGATGACAGCGTCGAGCGCATCGAGCGCCTGCAGGCGCAGCACGGCTTCGATTTCCGCGTGCAGCAGAACCAGGGGCTGACCTATACGCTCAACGCTGCCATCGAGCGGGCACGTGGCGAGCTGATCGCCCCGTTCGGCTCCGATGACATCATGCTTCCCGAACGCATCGCCGTGCAGGTCGAGTACATGGCTGACAAGCCGGAGGTTGGCATCTGCTGCGGCAACATCGAGCTGATCGACAGCGAAGGCAACCTCTTCCCCGAAGCCCGTCAGCGGCGCGACATTGCGTTCCGCCGCATGGACTTCGACGACATGTTCCTCGAACGCAAGGCCTATCCGCCCGCGCCGACACTGTTGCTGCGCCGTCAGGCGTTGCTGGAAGTGGGCGGCTTCGACCCGCAGATCCGTCTGGAAGACCTGCTGATCGAGCTGAAGATCACCCGCGCCGGTTACTTCATCGATGGTCTGAACGTGGTGATGGCGCGCTATCGCAAACACGCGACCAACTCCTACCGCAATCATCGGTTCATGATCGAGAACATCCTGCGCACCTATGCGCTGTTCGCCGATCACCCCGCCTACGAACAGGTCAGGTTCAAGGCCTTGAACTCGATGTTCCTGAAGGTCGCCAACCGTGATCGTCAACTGGCCCGCGAGCTGCTGGCGCAGATTCCGTTGCGCGCGTTCACCCGCAAGACCTGGCGTGGGCTGGGCCGGCTGTATTTCTCCCCGCTCGAACGGCACTGAACGAGGACGCATTGGTGGGATGGTGGTCACGATTCATGCAAAAGCGCGCCAAGCGCGCGATTCGCAAGTTGCCGGCCAGTGAACGCGGGCAGGCGCGCTTCGCGGCGCGTTATCCGCAGTACGCGTTTGGCGTGGGCAGTTACGGAATGCCGCAGGTGCATGACTGGCAGGAGGGCGCCACCCTGCGTATCGGTGCCTACTGCTCGATTGCCGAAGGTGTGCAGATTTTCCTGGGCGGGCATCACCGTACCGAGTGGGTCAGCACCTACCCGTTTCCGGCGATGATGAAGGCGGCGGCGCATATCGAAGGCTATGCCTTCAGCCGTGGTGACGTCGTGATCGGTAACGATGTCTGGCTCTGCTCGAACTGCAGCATTCTTTCCGGGGTGCAGATCGGCAGTGGCGCGGTGATCGCTGCGGGCGCGGTGGTGACCCGCGATGTGCCGCCGTACGCGGTGGTCGGCGGCAACCCGGCGACGCTGTTGCGCTGGCGGTTTTCCGAGGAGGTGCGTGAAGCCTTGCTCGCCTCGGCCTGGTGGTCCTGGCCAACAGAGGAAATCGGGCGCGTCTCGGACAAACTCTGCAGTGATGACGTTCAGGCGTTTCTCGACTACGCCCGCCAGCGCAGGGACCGTTCAGCGCCCCTCGCTTGAGGCCGCCGCCGCGCTGACCTTCGGCGCGGGCGAGCGCTTGGCCCAACGTTTGCCCAGGGCAATGCCCGGTTTTTCGAACAGCAGGTAGGTTGCGCTGCTGAGAACGACCAATATCACGCAGCCCATGGCAATCACGCCGATGAACGGCCATGGTGCGTCCACGGCAAACCCCCACTGCGGATAAAGCCGGTAGACCAGCCACCACAACACGAAACCGTGCAGCAGGTAGGTGCTGTAGCTTACTTCGCCCATCCAGCGTGCACTGCGCAGGCTGAGCGCACCGAGCAGGTCGTTGCCGGAAACGACGATGCAGAAGGCCAGGCTCAGCAGCAGCAGGGGGAAGACGGCAAAGGTCTTGCTCAACAGCGTCAGCACCACCAGCAGCAACGCCAGCGCCACCCAGGTGCCGGCTCGGCTGCGCGACCAGGCCAGCAGAGCGGGTTGTCTGACCCAGTAGACCGCCGCGATCCCACCGAGAAAACTCAGCAGGTATTTCTTCTTCAACGCATGCTCCAGGCCCACCACCTGGGCCAGGAGATAGAGCCCGAAGATACAGCCCAGGGTGGTCCACAGCGTTCCGCGGTACAGCAGGATCAGGCCCAGCAGGGGCAACGCCAGGTAGAAGTAGGCCTCATAGATCAGCGTCCAGGTGACGTTGGAGATCAGGTTGCCCGTGCCGCTCACCAGGTTGATGTCCGGGCGGTGGAAGAGCAGCCACTGCGCGATCTGTTTCAGCAACTGCAAGGGTTCGCTGCGCAGTTGCCAATGCTGCAGGTAGAACACCGTGACCAGCACCGCTGCCAACAGTGGCAGGTACAGCGGATAGAGCCGCAGCGCCCGGGAGATGGCGAAGGCGCGCCAGTCGAAATCACGCCGCTGCCTGGACAATCGGTCCCAGAACAGAAAGCCGGTGATCATGAAGAACAGCGCCACCCCGACCTGGCCGATCTGCGCGAAGAAGCGCTCCGGCGGCATGCCGATCTGGCCGGTTTGCTGGTAGTGCCAGGCGATTGCCGCGTGGTGGATGAACACGCCCAGGGCCAGGTAGCCACGCAGTCCATCCAGGCTCGCCCAGCGGCCAGCCACAGGCGCGAGGTGCTTCGCGACCAGCGGCAGGCGCAGCACCAGGCCCGCCGTGAGAAAGGCCAGCACATAGGTGAGCGCCGAAAGCAGGGGGGCAAGGTAGGCCATGTCAGTGAACCGTTTCGGCGGGCAAGCTCACGTAGGCACGCATGGCTTGGCCCATGGCCTTGTCTGCGCCATGGGCGTAGCCCTCGAGCAGGGCCTCGACGTTCTCTTCGAACAGCCAGTGCCGATCCTGCGGGTAGCGCTGCATGTGACGCAGGTTGCGGCGGCGCAGGTTGCCCGGCAAGGCAGAAGGGCGCATGCGCAGGTCGGCCAGGTCGATCAAGCCGAATTCACCCGTGTCCAGCAGCAGCACGTTGCCCAGGTGCAACGAGCGGAAATACACGCCGTGCTCATGCAGCGCCGCGATGAACTGCCCCAGGCGCCGCACCAGCGCCTGCCGCTCGGCCATCGAGCTGTAGCCCTCCAGGGCCTGGCGCAGCGTACGCCCCGGTAGCGGGGTGTAATGCACGCCCTGGCTGCCGTCGGCATAGCTGATCAGCCTCAGCACGGGCGGTGTGGCGATGCCCAGCAGGGCCAGTTGCTGCCCGTTGAGGACGAAGCGCTGGGCATAGGGGTACAGGCTGCCCCAGGTGTACCACGGGCGGCGCCGGAACAACTTGAGGAAGCTGCCATCCTGCAACTGCAGAACCTTCGGGCCCAGGCCATCTTCCTCGATGACCCGCGCAGCGTTGGCCAGCTGCTGCGCCTGGGCCGGGTCGAGTCGCACCCGTGCCGCCAGCACCAGGCGACCGCTGCGCCGGGCGATGTGCAGGCCGGCCAGCAGGGCCAGCGGAATCCACAGCAGGAACCAGTGCTCCTTGGGGCGCGAAAGAATGCCACCGCCTTCGGTGAGCCCTGCGCCGATGCCGAACACCAGCAAGGTCGAGGCCAGCTGGAAGGCAGCGCAGGTGCGGTGCTTCCAGCCGTAGTAGAGCGCACACCCGAGCATGCCGATCCAGGGCAGGAAGCCGATGATGCCCACGCTGTGCAACACGCCCAGGGCGAAGTTGTGCGGTTCGGTCAGCACGTAACCCAGGCCGACATCGAAGCCCATGGGGGCGTCGTAGCCGTGGCCGAACAAGGGATGGTCGAGAAAGCGATCCCAGGCGAGTTGCCAGATGTCGAGGCGCGACGAGGTGCCGCGGTCGGTGATCAGGTGGGGCGCGAACAGGTAGATCAGTGCCAGCGCCACAGGCGCGGCGGCGACCAGCGCAATGGAGCGACGGTCCAGACGCAGCAGGGCGATCCAGTTCACCACCAGCACCAGGGCCAACAGCGGTGTTCGGGAGCCTGTGGCCAGGATCGCGGCCAGCATCACCGCGAAGGCCGCCAGGTACAGGGCAGTCAGGCCCAGGCGCTTGCTGTCCAGCGCCATGCACAGCCAATAGACGCAGAAAAAGCCGTAGAGGTGAGAGCTCAACAGCGGGTTGTCCAGCGCCCCGGCGCCGATGAAGCGTGCGCCGGATGTGTAGGCGCTGGCGAACGCCGGCAGGTCACGCAGCACGGCCAGCAGCGCCAGCATTGCCGCGCCGAGCAGAATCGGCTTCAACGTTTCCGGGCGATACAGCAACAGCAAGGCGACGCCCATGAACAGCATGAGGGTGTGCAGCGGCCGCTTGATCAGGTCCGACAGACCGGTACTGGGCGACCACAGCAGGCTGAGCAGGGCGAAGCCTGCGAACAGCATGAACAGGATCACCAGCGGTTCGCGCAGCAGCACCAGCAGCGCGCGAGGCCGCACGCACACTGCGAGCAGGGTCGGAATGCTGAACAGCCCGTAATACAGCTTGTGGTAAGGGCTGCGATCAGGCAGGAAAAACAGCGCACTGAGCAGCACGAGCAGGCCTGCCGGGAGCACCCAGAGGCAGACCAGATCAAAATAACGATTGCCAGTGCTTTTGAGACTGATTGGAGGCATGGAATGTAGGCGCTGGGGCAAAGGGACGAGGATGTTACCTCACCTCGTAAGCCATTGCTTTGGGTATGGGCCAATCCCCTCGCTGGATTCACCGACGTGCGAACTTGGCTGTGATAAAGTCACACCCCCATTTTTTGACACATCTCGTGATATGACAGACGCCAGTGGCTCCGCCAGCCCATCGAGCATGAAGATCTATTTCCGTCTACTCGGCTACGTGCGGCCGTACATCGGCCTGTTCCTGCTAAGTATTCTGGGCTTTCTGATTTTCGCTTCGACGCAGCCCATGCTGGGCTACATCCTCAAGTATTTCGTCGACGGCCTATCCAATCCGAATGCCGCGCTGTTTCCCAACGTCCCCTACCTGCGCGACCTGAACCTGCTGCATACCGTGCCGGGGCTGATCATCCTGATCGCTGCCTGGCAGGGGCTGGGCTCGTTCCTGGGCAACTACTTCCTGGCCAAGGTCTCGCTCGGCCTGGTGCACGACCTGCGCGTGCAACTGTTCGACAACCTGCTGAACCTGCCCAACCGCTATTTCGACCAGCACAACTCCGGGCACCTGATCTCGCGCATCACCTTCAACGTGACCATGGTCACGGGCGCTGCCACCGACGCCATCAAGGTCGTGGTGCGTGAGGGCATGACGGTGATCTTCCTGTTCATCTCGCTGCTGGTGATGAACTGGCGCCTGACCCTGGTCATGGTGGCCATTCTTCCGCTCATCGCGCTGATGGTCGGACGGGCCAGCCGCAAGTTCCGCAAACAGAGCAAGAAGATCCAGGTGGCCATGGGTGATGTCACCCACGTTGCTTCGGAAACCATCCAGGGCTATCGCGTGGTGCGCAGCTTCGGCGGCGAAACCTACGAAAGCGAGCGCTTCGTCAAGGCCAGCCAGAGCAACACCGACAAACAGCTGCGCATGACCCGTACCGGTGCCATCTATACACCGCTGCTGCAACTGGTCATCTACATCGCCATGGCGGTCCTGATGTTCCTGGTGCTGTACCTGCGCGGCGACGCCTCGGCAGGTGACATGGTCGCCTACATCACCCTCGCCGGCCTGCTGCCCAAGCCGATTCGTCAGCTGTCGGAAGTCAGCTCGACGATCCAGAAGGGGGTTGCCGGCGCGGAAAGTATCTTCGAGCAGCTCGACGAGCCCACCGAAAAAGACGAAGGCAAGGTCGAGCGTGACGCGGTCAGCGGTCGTCTGGAGGTGCGCAACCTGAGCTTCACCTACCCAGGCACCGATCGGCAGGTGCTGACCGATATCGACTTTACCGTCGAGCCTGGGCAGATGGTGGCGCTGGTGGGGCGATCCGGCAGCGGCAAATCGACGCTGGCCAGCCTGATTCCGCGGTTCTACCACCACAGCAGCGGCGAAATTCTGCTGGACGGCGTGGAAATCGAGGACTTCAAGCTGATCAACCTGCGCAAGCACATCGCCCAGGTGACCCAGCACGTCACCTTGTTCAGCGACACCATTGCCAACAACATCGCCTATGGCGACCTGGCCGGTGCGCCGCGCGCCGACGTCGAGGCCGCAGCCCAGGCAGCCTATGCCAAGGACTTTGTCGATCAGCTGCCACAGGGCTTCGACACCCAGGTCGGTGAGAACGGCGTGCTGCTGTCGGGCGGCCAACGTCAACGCCTGGCGATTGCCCGGGCACTGCTCAAGGATGCGCCGCTACTGATCCTGGACGAGGCGACCTCGGCGCTGGACACGGAATCGGAGCGGCATATCCAGGCCGCCCTCGACCACATCATGCGAGGCCGCACCACGCTGGTGATCGCCCACCGCCTCTCGACCATCGAGAAGGCCGACATGATTCTGGTCATGGATCAGGGGCGTATCGTCGAGCGTGGCAACCACGCCGCACTCATGGCTCAGGAAGGCCATTACGCACGCCTGCATACCCTGGGGCTCGATGCGCCAAGCAAGGCCGACATCACCTGAACCTGTCCTGACGGGGCCTAGACGGCCCCGCTGTCTCCCGGAAATCTGCACACTTGATCTGGCGTTAAAGCCGCTATCTGCCCTGTGCTAATATCCCGCCCCTGTTCATTTTTTACATATGGGTTGCCCATGAAGTTGTCCATGCCGCGTTTCGATCAAGCCCCGGTTCTGGTGGTCGGCGATGTCATGCTCGACCGCTATTGGCATGGCGGTACTTCGCGCATTTCTCCCGAGGCGCCGGTGCCTGTGGTCAAGGTCGATCAGATCGAAGACCGTCCCGGCGGCGCGGCCAACGTTGCGCTCAACATTGCCGCCCTCGGCGCCCCGGCGTCGCTGGTCGGCGTCACCGGCCAGGATGAAGCGGCCGACAGCCTGGCCAACAGCCTGCATGCAGCCGGCGTGCGTTCGGTGTTTCAGCGCATCGCCCACCAGCCGACCATCGTCAAGCTGCGGGTCATGAGCCGCCACCAGCAGCTGCTGCGCATCGATTTCGAAGAGCCGTTCGCCACCGATCCGCTGTCGCTGGGCAGTGAAGTCGAAGCGCTGCTCGAAGGCATCAAGGTGCTGGTGCTATCCGATTACGGCAAGGGTGCGTTGCAGAACCACCAGAGCCTGATCCTGGCTGCGCGCGCGCGCAACATCCCGGTGCTCGCCGACCCCAAGGGCAAGGACTTCTCGATCTACCGCGGCGCCAGCCTGATCACGCCGAACCTCAGCGAGTTCGAGAACGTCGTCGGCCGCTGCGCCGATGAGGCCGAACTGGTCAGCAAAGGCGTGCAGCTGCTGCGTGACCTGGACCTGGGCGCCTTGCTGGTGACCCGTGGCGAGCACGGCATGACCCTGCTGCGCATGGACCATCCACCGCTGCACCTGCCCGCACGTGCCCGCGAGGTATTCGACGTCACCGGTGCGGGCGATACCGTGATTTCCACGCTGGCCGCCGCGATCGCCGCCGGTGAGGAGCTGCCCCATGCCGTGGCCCTGGCCAACCTGGCAGCCGGCATCGTGGTCGGCAAGCTGGGTACGGCGGCCATCAGCGCGCCGGAGCTGCGCCGCGCCATTCAGCGTGAGGAAGGCTCCGAGCGCGGCGTGCTGGGCATCGAGCAGCTGCTGCTGGCCATCGACGACGCCCGCGCGCACAACGAGACCATCGTCTTCACCAACGGCTGCTTCGACATCCTCCATGCTGGCCATGTGACCTACCTGGAACAGGCCCGTGCCCAAGGGGATCGCCTGATCGTGGCGGTCAACGACGACGCATCGGTGAGCCGCCTCAAGGGGCCGGGCCGGCCGATCAACAGCGTCGATCGGCGCATGGCGGTGCTGGCAGGGCTGGGGGCGGTGGACTGGGTGATCAGCTTTGCCGAAGGCACTCCGGAAAACCTGCTCAAGCAGGTCAAGCCCGACGTGCTGGTCAAGGGCGGTGACTACGGCATCGACCAGGTGGTTGGCGCCGACATCGTCAGCGCCTATGGCGGCACCGTGAAGGTGCTGGGCCTGGTGGAAAACAGCTCCACCACGGCGATCGTCGAGAAGATTCGTCAGCGCTGAAATCAAAGCCCGCGCCGACGCAACGTCGGCACGGGCCCTCTGCTTCAACCGCGCATCGTGGTTCGCGCCCGGCGCATCAGCGCTTTTGCCGTCAGCTTGAAACGTTGCAGCGGCGAGTGCGGTTCGGGCTTGCTCAAGCCCTGCTGGCGCATCCAGTCCTTCCAGCGAATCCGCTCCGCCTTGACCACCCAACCCTGCTGCGCGGCAAAGCTTTCTGCCAGGTAGATGCCGCGGGTGCTGGCAGGCACCAGCTCGCTGCGGTGCAGGGTGTACAGCTCAGCCAACGGCTGGCCGTCCACCACGGGCATGAGATACAGGTCGGGGCGCTTGCGGTTGAGCCGGGTGATCAACTGATCGCCTTCCAGGCGCTCATCGACATGGAACAGGCTCAGCGATTTGGCCTCGCGCGGTACGTGCAGGCGCAAGTCGTAGATCAGCTGGAGCGAAGCCGTGGGCAGGTGCACGTAGGCGCGTGGGCGTTCCAGCAGGGTCAGGTTGCCACACTGCACCGGCAGCGCGGCGCCAGAGGCCGGGCTCAGCACGAAAGGCGCCGACTCGCGGTAATGCAGGGCTGCGGCGTAGGGGGCGGGCAGCCAGGTGTCGTTGAAACGCCCGCCCAGCCAGCCTTCCGGGGTTTCCAGCAGGCACTCTTCGGCCACTTCCTGGATGGCGGTGTGCAACGGCAGGTTCAGCTCATGGGCCGGCACATAGCCTGAGATCAGCTTGAGCACCACGTCGCCGCGGTCCTGGCGGCGTTGGCGCGCCAGCACCCAGTAGTCGCGGTTCTGCCAGTGCAGGGTCAGGCGCACCGAGACACCGAGGTTGGCCAGTTCCAGGGAAAACCGCTCGGGGTCGGCCACTTCGATGGCCTTACGCCGTTGCAGGGTCTGGCTGAAGTTCAGCGGCATCCCCACACCCTTGTAGCTCAGCCCCTCGGGGCTGGCGTCGACGTGCACGGGCAGGGTCTTGAAGTTGCTGGGGTTCTTGCGGATCAGCGTTCTCGCCACGTGCATCTCCTTGACCTGGGCCCTGTTTGAAAAACCTTGAGACTCGTTCGTGCGACGTTGAAAGCAGTTGGGGCGCCTGGCCTGGTCTTCGCTCAGGACTGTTCAGCCAGCGCCCAGGTGCCCGCGTGGGCCAATCAGTGCTGGCCCAGGATCCGGGCCACGGTGGCCGCATTGTGTGCCAGGTGCAACGGGTTGATGGTGCCAACAATGGCGCTGCTGACCCCAGGATGGGCGAACAGCAGTTCAAAGCTGGCGCGCACCGGATCGACTCCTGGCGACAGGCACACATGGCCGCTGGCCAGGGCCTTCTTCACCAGGATCGCCTTGCCGTGTTCGGCGGCGTAGTCCAGCACCGGGCGTTCGCCTTGCTCGGTGAGGTTGTAGGTGACCATCGCGCAATCGCCTTGCTCCAGGGCTTTCAGGCCGCCGGCCACGGTCTTGCCGGACAGGCCGAAGCCCAGGATCTTGCCTTCCTGCTTGAGCGCGGCGAGGGTTGCGTACACCTCTTCCTGCTCAAGAATGGCCAGGTCATTACCGTCCGAATGCACCAGCACCAGCTCGATGCGATCGGTCTGCAGGCGTTGCAGGCTGCGCTCTACCGAGCGACGGGTGTGCGCCGCGCTGAAATCGAAGTGTGACTGGCCGGCATCGAACTCCTCACCCACTTTGCTGACGATGATCCAGGCGTCGCGCTGGCCCTGCAGCAGCGGGCCGAGGCGCTCCTCGCTACGGCCGTAGGCCGGCGCGGTGTCGATCAGGTTGATGCCCAGGTCGCGTGCTTGCGCAAGCAGCAGGCGGGCGTCGTCGTCGCCCGGGATGGTGAAGCCAGTCGGGTATTTCACCCCCTGGTCGCGGCCCAGCTTGACCGTGCCCAGCCCGAGCGGCGAGACGCGCAGACCGGTGCTGCCCAGCGGCCGGTGATGATCGTGCAGGGTGGGCAGGCTCATGGCAGCAGTTGCTCCCACGCGGGCACGCCCGGGGCCGGGCGTGGCAGGTCGCTGAGGTCGGGGTGCGCGGCCGGGCGCACGCCATCGCGCTGGAAACTGGCCAGTACCCGATCACTGAAATCGGGTGCCAGTGCCAGCTTGGTCGGCCAGCCCACCAGCAGGCGCTGGTCTTCGGCCAGAAAGGCGTTGTCGGGGCGGACCAGGCCCGATTGCGCGGGCTCTGCACGGTCGACGCGCAAGGTGGCCCAGCGCAGTGGCGACTGGTCGACCCAGGGCAGCAGATGAGCCACTTCCTGCTGCGCTGCCGCAATCTGGGCAGCGGGCTCACGGGCTACGCCGTCGGCTTCGGCCAGGTCACCGCCCAGGTACCAGACCCACTGGCCGTCGGCCCCGGGATGAGTGGTCACGGTCATGCGCGGCTTCGCCCCGCCGCCCAGGCAGTGGGCGTACAGTGGCTTGAGGTTGGGCCCCTTGACCATCACCATGTGCAACGGCCGACGCTGCATGGCCGGCTGTTGCAGGCCCAGCGCATTCAGCAACTGCTCGCTGCCAGCGCCGGCACTGAGGACGATGCGCTGCGCCCTGATCGCCCGGCCATCGACCTCCAGCCCGATCAGTTCGCCGTGTTCACGCAACGGGGTGACCCGTTCAGCGGCCAGCAGGCTGTCGCCGGCCAACTGCGCCAGGTTGCGCAGCAAGCTCGGCACGTCGACGACCAGCTCGGCCAGGCGGTACACCTTGCCTTTGAAGGCACGGTCTTGCAGGGCCGGCGGCAACTGCTCGCCCTTGACCTGATCGACCCGCCCGCGCACCGCCTTGCTGGCGAAGAAGCTGGTGAGGTTGCCGGCCAGGGTCCCGGGTGACCACAGGTAATGCGCCTCGGACAGCAGGCGGGTGTCGCTCAGGTCGAGCTCACCCTGGCCGGCCAGCGCCTCGCGCCAGCGTCGCGGCATGTCGGCGATGGCTTCGGAGGCGCCGGTCAGCGTGCCGTGCAGGGCGTACTTGGTGCCGCCATGGATGATCCCCTGGGACTTGATGGTCTGCTCGCCGCCTACTGTGGCGCGTTCCACCAACACGGTCGAATAGCCCAGCCGCCGCAGCCGGGCGTTCAGCCACAGGCCAGCGACCCCGGCGCCGACGATGAGAATGTCGGTGGAAATAGCGGTTGGCATGCAAAGCCCTCACAGTTAAGACAGGCACGCAGTATACAGCGCTGTCCGAGCCTGCAACGGTTTCCGCAATCTGCATCATCGACGTCACGCGCGTCAGGCACTGCTCAGTGCCCGGTGGTTTTCGAGAACACCTGAATCACCACCACGCCGGCCACGATCATGGCCATGCCGAGCATGGCCGGCAGGTCGAGCTTCTGCCCGTAGATCACCAGCGCCGCCACGCTGATCAGGACGATGCCCAGCCCTGACCACACCGCGTAGGCGATGCCCACTGGCACCGTGCGCACCACCAGCGTCAGCATCCAGAAGGCAATGCCGTAGCCGACCACCATCAGCAGCAGCGGCAGCGGCGTGCTCAGGCCTTTGACGGCCTTCATGGAGGCGGTGGCAATGACTTCGGCGCAGATGGCGATGGCGAGGCAGGTGTAGGCATTCATGGCGGTATTCTCCGGTAGATGCCGCGCATTCTAGGGGCTGGGAGAATGCGGTAAAGTCATTACCTATCCGATTGGGAGATAGGTCGATGGCCGAGCACTGGAGCCTTGAGCAGATGCGCACCTTTCTGCGCGTCGTCGAGTTGCGTTCGTTTTCTGCCGTGGCGCGCGAGCAGGGGCGGGCGCAGTCGGCGGTCAGCACGGCGATCGCGCTGCTGGAAGCAGACCTGGGGGTGAGCTTGTTCGAGCGCAGCAGCGGGCGCCAGCCGAAACTTACCGAAAACGGCACCGCTCTGGTCGAGGATGCGCGTGAGCTGCTGCGCCAGTGCGAGCGCCTCGAAGGTCGCGCCCTGGCCCTGATGCGGGGGCAGGAGGCTTTGCTGCGTGTGGCCCAGGACGAGGCCATGCCCTACCAGCCTGTGATCGACAGCCTCGACGAACTGGCCAGCCGCTACCCCTACCTCGAAGTGCAGCTGGCCAGCGGCGCTCAGGGCGATGTGGCGCGCAAGCTGGCCGAGCGCCGCGCCGACCTCGGCCTGTTCTTTCACCATGAGCGCATTCCGCAGGCCCTCGAGCGGCGTGCCTTGGGCAGCGTGGAAATGGTCACGGTGTGCGCCGTCGATCATCCATTGGCCCTTGAACCGCGCGTGACCCGGCAGCAGCTGGCGCGGCATCGGCAACTGCTGATCACCCCGCAGCAGAGCGGCTACCCCGGCGGCGAGGCCATCAGCCCACACGTCTGGCGCGCCGACAGCTTCTACGCCATGGCCGAACTGCTGATGCGCGGCCTGGGCTGGGCCTGGCTGCCGCGCCATGTGGTGCAATACCCGACGTATCAAGCGCACATGGTCGAGTTGCACAGCGAATGGCGCCCGCCGGCGCTGGTGGTGGAGCTGGCCTGGCGCCGTGACGCGCCCCTGGGGCCGGCCGCGCAGTG
>NZ_DAMCCR010000032.1:0-38482 GCF_032058845.1 Pseudomonas sp.
CCGATTTACCGGAACCGGTGGTACCGGCCACCAGCAGGTGCGGCATCTTGGCCAGATCGGTGATCACCGGCTTGCCGCCGATGTCGTGGCCCAGAGCCAGGGCAACCGGCGACTTGGATTCATCGAACAGGCTCGAGGACAGGACCTCGGAGAAGCGCACGATCTGCCGGTTCTCGTTGGGGATCTCGATGCCGACGGTGGTCTTGCCCGGGATCACCTCGACCACCCGCACGCTGGTCACGGCGATCGACCGCGCCAGGTCCTTGGCCAGGTTGGAAATGCGGCTGACCTTGACGCCGGCGGCCGGTTGGATTTCGTAGCGGGTAATCACCGGGCCCGGATGGATCGAGTCGACAGTGACCTCGACGCCAAACTCCTTGAGCTTGATTTCCAGCAGGTTGCCGACGCCGGCGAGGGATTCGGGTGAGTATTCGATCTTCTTCTCTTCGGCAGGATCGAGAATCGAGATCGGCGGCAAGGTGCCCTTGACCGCACTGTCAACGAACTGCTGGACGGGTTTTTCGGCGATGTTGCGCTTGTTCAACTCAGGCGCTCTGACCGGCTCCTTGCTGGCAGGCGGCATGATGACCGGTGCGGAGCGTACTTCGCGCGCAGCGATCGGCTCTGGTGCCGGAGCAGGAGCAGGAGCCGGCTTGGCAGGAGCCGCAACCGGTGCTGGCGCAGGCGCCAGCGCCGGCTCACGTTCGACCACACGTTCACGCACTTCACGGGCTTTGACAGGCTCGCGCTTGAGCGCCGGCGCAGCGCTCAGCACCGGCTCATCCACTTCGCGCAATTGCGCGACCAGGCGCTTGCGCTCGCTGCGTGCGTCCCACCAGCGACTGGTAGCGCCTTGCAGCAACTCGAACAGGTCCAGTGTGAGCTTGCCGGTCATGTCCATCACCGCGAACCACGACAGGTCAGTGAACACGGTGAGGCCGAAGAGGAACAGTGCGATGAACAGCAGCGTGCTGCCTTGTACGTTGAGCAGGCTGCGAGCCAGCTCGCCCAGGCCTTCGCCCAGCGCGCCGCCTGCGGCGAAGGGCAGGCTCGCCGAGGGGTGGAAATGGATGTGCGCCAGGGCGGCGCCCGACAGCACCAGAAACACCAGGCCGATCAGCCGCCAGGAGAACAGCCAGCCGCTCCACTGCCAGGGCTGGTGCCGCTCACGGAAGATCTGCCAGGTCTTGATGGCCAGCAGCAAGGGGAAGATGTAGGCGAAGTACCCCAATACCATGAACATGATGTCGGCCAGGTAGGCCCCGGCCTTGCCAGCAGCGTTCTGCACCTGATCGAGGTTGCTGGTATGGCTGAAACCCGGATCGGCGGCGTCGAACGTCAGCAGCGCCATCCACAGATAGAGGCACAGCGCGCCAACAGCGATCAGCGCACCTTCCTTGAGCCGGTAATGCATCTGCTGGCGCCACTGCGGCACGGGCAAAGGGGTCGGGGTTGCGGTGGTTTTTTTCAAAACGCCTGTATTCCTGCGCGTAGTGCGCGTCCAGTAGCGTTTGGCCTGGACAGTGGCCAACAGTCACTACTTTTTAACATTACTGTCCCTCGGCTGCCACGGCAGATAACCGCAGCGGCATGAACGGGGATCGGTTTCCAATGGCGCCAATTTGAGCACGCATTGCCTTGCGTGACAAAGGCTTATGCTGTGTTTTTGCACAGGTGTGACAGCAAATGTACCCAATGGTGCCAGCCGGCCTGCCGATGTAGGAAAAAACCCGGCCTAGAGCCTTCAGCCCACCATCTGCGTGGCCGTTGACCTGAATCGCCTGGCGCGCCATGCTGAGGGCCACTCCCCTCCCCTGCCGCCTCGACGACCATGCTGACCTGGCTCAAACGCGATTCATCCAGCTTTCCGGCACTGAACAAGGCGCTGCGCGAACCCAACGGCCTGCTGGCCGCCGGCGGCGACCTCAGCCCGGCCCGCCTGCTTGCCGCTTACCGGCACGGCTGTTTTCCCTGGTATCAGGACGGCCAGCCGATCCTCTGGTGGTCGCCAGACCCTCGCACGGTGCTGTTTCCCGATGAGCTGCGCGTTTCGCGCTCGCTGGCCAAGCTGATGCGCCAGGGGCACTACAGCGTTTCGTTCGACACCGACTTCGCCGCGGTCATCCGAGCCTGCGCAGCACCGCGTAGCTATACCGACGGGACCTGGATCACCGAACCCATGCAAGCCGCGTACTGTCAGCTGCATGCCGACGGCATCGCCCATTCGGTGGAGGTGCGCGCCGACGGCGAACTGGTCGGCGGCCTGTATGGCCTGGCGATTGGCCGGCTGTTTTTCGGCGAATCGATGTTCAGTCGCGCCGACAATGCCTCCAAAGTCGGCTTTGCCACGCTGGTCCAGCAGCTGCATGAAGCCGGCTTCGTGCTGATCGATTGCCAGATGCCCTCGCAGCACCTGCACAGCTTTGGTGCCCGCGCGATCAGCCGGCATCATTTCGCCGATTACCTCGACCAGCACCTCGATCAACCCAGCGCAATGTGCTGGTCCAACACAGCACAGTCCTGAGGGCTGGCTTACACTGACAGGCACTGCGCACCCATTGACAGGAGGGGGTTGACCATGACCGAGCTGGCACGCCTGAGGTTCTACGCCACTCAGCCGCACTCCTGCAGCTACCTGCCCAACGAACAGGCCACCACCCTGTTTCTCGACCCCAGCCAGCCGATGGATGTGCATGTGTATGCCGATCTCTCGGAAATGGGCTTTCGGCGCAGCGGCGATCACCTGTACCGACCGCACTGCCAGCAGTGCAGCGCCTGCGTGCCGGCACGCATCCCTGCGGCGCGCTTTACACCCAATCGCCAGCAACGGCGTATCCTTGTCCGCAATCAGGACCTGCAGGTCACGGCCGTACGGCCCACCTTCAGCGAAGAATACTTCGACCTCTATCGCCGTTACATCGAACAGCGCCACGCCGACGGCGACATGTTCCCACCCAGTCGTGAGCAATTCACCACGTTCCTGGTCCGCGACCTGCCCTTTTCCTGGTTCTATGAATTCCGCCTCGAAGGCCGCTTGCTGGCGATTGCCGTGTGCGACCTGCTGCCCAATGGCCTGTCGGCGGTCTACACCTTCTACGATCCGGACGAAGAGCGCCGCAGCCTGGGCCGCTTCGCCATCCTCTGGCAAATCCGTGAAACCCTGCAGCAGAACCTAGAAGCGTTGTACCTCGGATACTGGATCAAGAACTGCAAGAAAATGAACTACAAGACCCAATACCGGCCCATTGAGCTGCTGATTAACCAGCGCTGGGTCACGCTTAACTGAAAGCAGTGGCTGCAACTGCACATTTGCGGCATAATCCACGCCACTTTTTTGCCCGTTGCATGTATGCAGCGGGCGCTTCATTGAATACCGAGGGCTCTACTGCATGTCGAAAGAAGACAGCTTCGAAATGGAAGGTACTGTCGTCGACACCCTGCCCAACACCATGTTCCGCGTGGAGTTGGAAAACGGGCACGTCGTGACCGCGCACATCTCCGGAAAGATGCGCAAGAACTACATCCGAATTCTCACGGGTGACAAAGTACGCGTCGAACTGACGCCCTATGACCTGAGCAAAGGCCGCATTACCTACCGCGCGCGCTAACTCTCAGTCATGAAAAAGCCCGGCCAGTGTGCCGGGCTTTTTCATGGGCGTGGAACCGGGATCGCCAAGCGACCCCGTACCGCTCAAGCACTGCTCAAGCCACTTCGGCGGTTGTCTCGAAGTCGAACACCAGCTCACCGTCACGCAACTCGACGTGAACCACTCCGCCGTGCTCGGCCAACTCGCCGAACAAGATCTCTTCGGCCAAGGGCCGCTTGATCTTGTCCTGGATGAGTCGCGCCATCGGGCGTGCACCCATCTGCACGTCGTAGCCGGAACTGGCCAACCATCCTCGTGCTTCGTCGCTGACTTCCAGCAGCACCCGCTTGTCTTCCAGTTGCGCCTGAAGCTCGATGAGGAACTTGTCGACGATGCTCTTGATCGTCTCGTGGGAAAGACGACCAAACTGGATGATGGTGTCCAGGCGGTTGCGGAACTCCGGCGTGAAGCTCTTGCGGATCACCTCCATGGCATCTGATGCATGGTCTTGGTGCGTGAAGCCGATCGAGGCACGTGCCGCCGTTTCAGCACCGGCGTTGGTGGTCATGATCAGGATCACGTTACGGAAGTCGGCCTTGCGACCATTGTTGTCGGTCAGCGTACCGTGGTCCATGACCTGCAACAGCAGGTTGAAGACTTCCGGATGCGCCTTCTCGATTTCATCGAGCAGCAACACGCAGTGCGGCTGCTTGGTGATCGCTTCGGTCAGCAAGCCACCCTGATCGAAACCGACGTAACCGGGCGGTGCACCGATCAGGCGCGACACAGTGTGACGTTCCATGTACTCGGACATGTCGAATCGCACCAGCTCGACGCCCATCGCCTTGGCCAGCTGTCGCGCCGCTTCGGTCTTGCCCACGCCGGTAGGACCAGCGAACAGGAACGAACCTACAGGTTTGTCCGGCGACTTCAGACCGGCACGCGACAGCTTGATGGCGGTCGCCAGTGCATCGATGGCCGGGTCCTGGCCAAACACCGTCAGCTTCAGATCACGCTCAAGGTTGCGCAGCAGTTCCTTGTCGGAACTGGTGACATGTTTTGGCGGAATGCGCGCGATTTTCGCGACGATGTCTTCGACCTGCTCGACCTCGATACGCTTGACGCGATTGGCCTCGGGCTGCAGGCGCTGGTAAGCACCGGCTTCATCGATGACGTCAATGGCCTTGTCAGGCATGTGGCGATCATTGATATAGCGCGCCGCCAGCTCGGCTGCTGCACGCAGCGCCTCGTCGCTGTACTCGATGTGATGGTGGCTTTCGAAGCGACCCTTCAGGCCACGCAGAATGCCGATGGTGTCTTCCACCGACGGCTCGGACACGTCGACCTTCTGGAAGCGTCGTGCAAGGGCGCGGTCCTTCTCGAAGATGCCGCGAAACTCCTGGAAGGTGGTCGAGCCGATGCACCGGATGTCGCCCGATGACAGCAGCGGTTTGAGCAGGTTGGAAGCGTCCATCACCCCGCCCGAGGCTGCACCGGCACCGATGATGGTGTGAATTTCATCGATGAACAGAATGGCCTGAGGGCGCTTGCGCAGCTCACCCAGCAACGCCTTGAAGCGCTTCTCGAAATCGCCACGGTATTTGGTGCCTGCCAGCAGCGCACCCAGGTCGAGCGAATACACCACGCTCTGGGCCAGCAGATCGGGCACCTGACCATCGACAATGCGTTTGGCCAGACCTTCGGCAATGGCCGTTTTGCCAACGCCCGCCTCGCCCACCAGTAGGGGGTTGTTCTTGCGCCGGCGCGCCAGGATCTGGGCGACACGCTCCACCTCGGACTCACGACCCACCAACGGGTCGATACGCCCCTGGCGAGCCTGTTCGTTCAGGTTGCTGGCATACGCGTCGAGCGGATTGCTCGAGTTGCCGGTCTCGCCACCCTCCTCATCCTGCATCTCCTGCTCGCCATCGGTGCTCGGACCATGACCCGGCACCTTGGAAATGCCGTGAGCAATGAAATTGACCACATCGATGCGAGCAACGCTTTGCTGCTTGAGAAGAAAGACCGCCTGGCTTTCCTGCTCGCTGAAGATGGCCACCAGCACGTTGGCGCCGGTGACTTCACGCTTGCCGGAACTCTGCACATGGAAGACCGCGCGCTGCAGCACACGCTGGAAGCCCAGGGTGGGCTGCGTTTCGCGGTCTTCGTCGTGCACGGGAATCAGAGGTGTCGTGGAATCGATGAACTCTTGCAGATCGTGCTTGAGCTTGTCGAGATTTGCGCCACAGGCGCGCAGAACGGTTGCAGCAGCTTCGTTGTCAAGCAGTGCCAACAGCAGGTGTTCGACGGTCATGAATTCATGACGCTTCGAACGAGCCTCCTTGAAGGCCAGATTGAGGGTGACTTCGAGCTCGCGGTTTAACATAGCTTCACCTCATACCCAAGTGGTCGGCGATTAACCGTCCTTCTCGATTTCACAGAGTAGCGGATGCTGGCTTTCCCGGGCGTACTGGTTGACCTGCATGGCCTTGGTTTCGGCAATGTCGCGGGTAAACAGGCCGCACACTGCTCGTCCTTCGGTATGGACGGTCAGCATGATCTTGGTCGCCAGCTCTCGATTGAGATTGAAAAACGTCTCGAGTACCTCGACGACGAAATCCATTGGTGTGTAGTCATCGTTGAACAAAACCACCTTGTACATCGGTGGGGCCTGCAGGGCGGGCTTGGCTTCCTGGACGGCGAGACCAGAAGCGTCGTCCTCCTGCTCGTGTGGGGGATCCTGATTGAATGTTAGACGAATCTGACTGTGTGCATGCATGGAAAGAAATTCATCACATCGGCAGGTTTAAATGGAGGTCGACTACCCGAACAGCCCGGCTGCGCGCCGCTGAAGCGTCCTTGACTAACCGCTAAACGGTGTTACAACCAATAATGACCCACCGTGTTCGATAAAGCTCCGCGCAGTCAACCAGATTTTTTTCGCAAGATCTGTATGCGGATACCGAGAATGATACTCCAGTCATGGGGTTCTTTGCAGAGGTGCTTAGGGATGGCGACAGGTAAAGTCAAGTGGTTCAACAATGAAAAGGGCTACGGCTTCATTAATGAAGAGGGTCGTGCCGAAGACCTGTTCGTTCATTATTCCAAGATTCAGATGGACGGCTTCAAGACCCTGAGGGCCGGCCAGCGGGTGGTGTTCGATATCATCCAGGGCCCCAAGGGATTGCATGCCGAGAATATCTGCAATGACCCCAACGATGCTGCGGCGGCGGACGCGCCCAACACCTGCAAGCTACACCCTCACGTCCACGCCTGAGCCCATTGAGTCCCTCGCCCACCTGGGCGGGGCAGACTCGCGCCCTTCATGCCTGCTGCAGCGGTCATGGCCGCGTCCATCGACGGCATGACTGCGTGCCGGCCGTGCGACAACGCACCACATTGCTCCTACATCTTTGGTCTTATATGCAGGCCTATATCACTCAGCCTTGCTGATTAGGCCGGCGGGTTTGATATACTCCGTCGCTGACCGCAGGGTCACCGGGGCGAACCCTAGGAATATGCGGCTCGCTCCACCTCCGGGACCGGTCCGCAAAGGCCGCGAGCCCGGGACAGCCTGACGTGTTACCGCACGCCAGCATTGACGCTCGAATGATGCATCCACCATCACCGCTCGCGGCCGCTCGACCGCGCCTTCGCAGGGCGCAGCGCCTACCCAGCGCACTTCGAGACTCGGGCTCGCGCAGCAACACAGAGAGTTAACCCGCATGCCCACCCGTTCCAAGATCATCTATACCTTCACCGACGAAGCCCCTGCCCTCGCCACCTATTCACTGCTGCCGGTCATCGAAGCGTTCACCGCTTGTGCCGACATCACGGTCGAAACCCGCGACATCTCCCTGGCAGGCCGTATCCTCGCGGCATTCCCGGAGCAACTGGGTGCCGAGAAACACGTAGGCGATCACCTGGCGGAACTGGGCCAATTGGCCACCACTCCTGAAGCCAACATCATCAAGCTCCCGAACATCTCGGCCTCGGTCCCGCAGCTCAAGGCTGCGGTCAAGGAATTGCAGGCGCAGGGCTACAACATCCCTGACTATGCCGATGAGCCGAGCACCGACGCCGAACAGGAATCGCGCGCCCGCTATGACCGCATCAAGGGTAGCGCCGTGAACCCGGTGCTGCGCGAAGGCAACTCTGACCGTCGCGCACCGCTCTCGGTCAAGAACTATGCCCGCAAGCACCCGCACAAGATGGGCGCCTGGGCGGCCGACTCGAAATCCCACGTCTCGCACATGAGCCAGGGCGATTTCTACGGCAGTGAAAAGGCTGCACTGATCGAGGCCGATGGCGCCGTGCGCATCGAGCTGGCCGGCAAAGACGGCACCACCACCGTGCTGAAAGAGAAAACCACGGTCAAGGCTGCGGAAGTGGTCGACTGCGCCACCCTGAGCCGCAAAGCCCTGCAAGCCTTCATCGTCGAGCAGATCGCCGATGCCAAGGCCGCCGGCGTGCTGCTCTCGGTGCACCTGAAAGCCACCATGATGAAAGTCTCCGACCCGATCATGTTCGGCATCATCGTCGAAGCCTTCTACGGCGAAGTACTGAAAAAGTACGCCTCGTCCCTGACCGATGTCGGCTTCAACCCCAACAACGGCATTGGCGACCTGTACGCCCGCATCAAGGACCTGCCGGCCGACCTGCAAGCGCAGATCGAAGGCGACCTGCAGGCCCTGTACGCCGAGCGTCCGGCCCTGGCCATGGTCAACTCCGACAAGGGCATCACCAACCTGCACGTGCCGAGCGATGTCATCGTCGACGCCTCGATGCCGGCCATGATCCGCGACTCGGGCAAGATGTGGAACGCTGCTGGCGAGCTGCAGGATGCCAAGGCGATCATCCCGGACCGCTGCTACGCCGGCATCTACCAGGCCACCATCGAAGACTGCAAGACCCATGGCGCCTTCGACCCGACCACCATGGGCAGCGTACCGAACGTTGGCCTGATGGCGCAGAAGGCCGAAGAATACGGCTCCCACGACAAGACCTTCCAGATCAAGGCCGACGGCGTGGTTCGCGTGGTCGATGGCAGCGGCAAGGTGATTCTGGAGCAGAACGTCGAAGCCGGTGACATCTTCCGCATGTGCCAGACCAAGGACGCTCCGATCCAGGACTGGGTCAAGCTGGCCGTCAACCGCGCCCGCCTGAGCGACACGCCAGCAGTCTTCTGGCTCGACCCTGCGCGCGCCCACGACGCGGTCATGATCAAGAAGGTCGAGCAGTACCTGAAGGATCACGACACCAGCGGCCTGGACATTCGCATCCTGGAACCGGTCGAAGCGATCAAGTTCTCGCTGGCACGCATCCGCGAAGGCAAGGACACCATCTCGGTGACCGGCAACGTGCTGCGCGACTACCTCACCGACCTGTTCCCCATCATGGAACTGGGTACCAGCGCCAAGATGCTGTCGATCGTGCCGCTGATGAGCGGTGGCGGCCTGTTCGAGACCGGCGCTGGCGGCTCGGCGCCCAAGCACGTGCAGCAGCTGGTGGAAGAGAACTTCCTGCGCTGGGATTCGCTGGGTGAGTTCCTCGCCCTGGCGGCGTCGCTCGAGCACCTGGGCAACACCTACGACAACGCCCGCGCCAAGGTCCTGGCCGATACCCTCGACCAGGCTACCGGCAAGTTCCTCGACACCAACAAGTCGCCTTCGCGCAAAGTGGGCGGCATCGACAACCGCGGCAGCCACTTCTACCTGACCCTGTACTGGGCCCAGGCGCTGGCTGCGCAGTCTGACGACGCTGCGTTGCAAACGCGCTTCGCCCCGCTGGCCAAGGCACTGACCGAGCAGGAAGCGACCATCGTCGCCGAACTGAACGCCGTTCAGGGCAAGCCGGCCGACATCGGTGGCTACTACGCACCGAGCCCGGAGCTCACCGCCAAGGTGATGCGTCCGAGCCAGACCTTCAACAGCGCCATCGCCGCGCTGTAAGGTTTAGCTGAAGTCACACCACAAACCCCGGCCACGCACCGGGGTTTGTGCTGTCTGCACACTACCTCTCTGGAGCGATCAATGACCTGGCACCCGCACATCACCGTCGCCACCGTGGTCGAGCGCGATGGCCGCTTCCTCATGGTCGAGGAATTCAAAGCAGGCCAACACGTGTTCAACCAGCCCGCCGGGCACCTTGAACCCAACGAAAGCCTGCGCGAGGCGGCCCTGCGCGAGACCCTCGAGGAAACCGCCTGGGAGGTCGAGCTCACCGGCCTGGTCGGCATCTACCTGTATACCGCGCCGAGCAATGGCGTGACCTACCAGCGTATCTGCTTCGCCGCTCGCCCCGTTCGACATCACACTGAACGCGCCCTGGACAGCGATATCGAGCGTGCCCTGTGGCTGAGCCGCGATGAGCTGCTGGCAGACCCCGCGCGCTGGCGCAGCGAGCTGGTACCGCGCTGCATCGATGACTACCTCGCCGGCCCGCTGCACAGCCTGGCCCTGCTGCGCGACTGACGCGCGACCGGCAGCCTGATAGAATCGGCATTTTTTCCCTGATACACGCCGGTAATCATGACCAACCCAGCACGTAAAGACCCCGCCCAGACCCGCGTCATCGTCGGCATGTCCGGCGGCGTGGACTCCTCCGTTTCCGCCGTCCTGCTCATGCAGCAGGGCTACCAGGTGGAAGGGCTGTTCATGAAGAACTGGGAGGAAGACGACGGCACCGAGTACTGCACTGCCCGCGAAGACCTGGCCGACGCCCAGGCCGTGTGCGACCGCATCGGCATCACCCTGCACACCGCCAACTTCGCAGCCGAATACTGGGACAACGTGTTCGAGCATTTCCTCGAAGAATACAAGGCCGGGCGCACGCCCAACCCGGACATCCTCTGCAACCGGGAAATCAAGTTCAAAGCCTTCCTCGATTACGCGCTGTCGCTGGGCGCCGACCTGATCGCCACCGGCCACTACGTGCGCCGTCGCGACACCGGCGCGTTGACCGAGCTGCTCAAGGGCCTCGACCCGAACAAGGACCAGAGCTATTTCCTGCACGCCGTAGGCGGCAGCGAGATCGCTCGCACCCTGTTCCCCGTGGGCGAGCTGGAAAAGCCTGCGGTACGCGCCATTGCCGAGCAACACGGGCTGGCGACGGCGAAGAAAAAGGATTCCACCGGGATCTGCTTCATCGGTGAACGTCGCTTCAGCGATTTTCTCAAGCAGTACCTGCCGGCCCAGCCCGGGGAGATCCAGACCACCGACGGCGAGGTGATCGGCCAGCATCACGGCCTGATGTACCACACCATCGGCCAGCGCCAGGGCCTGGGGATTGGCGGCCTGAAGGACGCCGGCGACGAGCCTTGGTACGTACTGGAAAAGGACCTGACGCGCAATGTGCTGGTGGTGGGCCAGGGCAACGAGCACCCGTGGTTGTTCTCCCGCGCACTGCTGGCTTCGGACATCTTCTGGGTCAACCCTGTCGACCTTGCCGCCCCGCGCCGGCTGACTGCCAAGGTCCGCTACCGCCAGGGCGATCAGGCCTGCGTGCTGGAGCGCACCGAATCGGGTTATCGCGCGGTGTTCGATGAGCCGCAGCGCGCCGTGACCCCCGGCCAGTCCGTGGTGTTCTATGACGGTGAGGTGTGCCTGGGTGGCGGCGTGATCGAAACCGCCGAGCCCTGGAGCCCGCGTACATGAGCACGACCAAGGAGCAGTTGATTGCCCTGGGGGGTGTATTCCAGGCCGCGGTACTGGTCGACCAACTGGCACGCACCGGCCAGGCCAGCGAGGCCAACCTGGGCTGCATGCTTGGCAGCCTGCTGGTGCGCGACCCCAAGGACACCCTGGAAGTGTTCGGCGGTGATGACCTGAACCTGCGCGAGGGCTACCGCGCGCTGGTCGGCGCGCTGGAACGCGACCCGGCCATTCTTCAGCGTGAGCCGCTGCGCTATGCCCTGTCGATGCTGGGGCTGGAACGGCAACTGGCCAAGCGCGGCGACATGCTCGAGATCATTGGCAAGCGTCTGCCGCAGATCCAGTCGCAGGCCGATCACTTCGGCCTGGTGCACGACAACGTGATCGCATCCAGCGGCGCGCTGTACCAGGACACCCTCAGCACCTTGCGCCAGCGCATCCAGGTGCACGGCGACATGCGCTTCCTGCAGCAGGCCAACAACGCTTCGAAAATCCGCGCCTTGCTGTTGGCGGGCATTCGCGCCGCGCGCCTGTGGCGCCAGTTGGGCGGCCATCGCTGGCAGCTGGTGTTCAGCCGGCGCAAGTTGCTCAATGAACTCTATGACCTGATGCGCGCTTGATCCGAGCCTCGCAGCGTGTCGACGAGTTCTGCGGCGGTGGCTGGACGACCGGCACGGGCGCCAGGGACGGCCAGCCCTGCGCACCCTTTGCGTATCGCTCGACGTGATAGACCGCGGCGACGACCTTTGGTCCGCCGTGCCACCCAGGGCGCAATTTCATGTATGATATGCGCCCTCCAAAAGCCTGACTGTCCGAGAACACCCCATGCAGCTTTCCTCGCTCACTGCGGTTTCCCCTGTTGACGGCCGTTATGCCGGCAAAACCCAGGCCTTGCGCCCCATCTTCAGCGAATACGGCCTGATCCGTTTCCGCGCCCTGGTCGAGGTGCGCTGGCTCCAGCGCCTGGCCGCCCACCCGCAAATCCCTGAGGTGCCGGCCTTCTCCGCTGAGGCCAATGCGGTGCTCGACACCTTGGCCAGCGACTTCCAGCTGGCCCACGCCGAGCGCGTGAAGGAGATCGAGCGCACCACCAACCACGACGTCAAGGCCATCGAGTACCTGCTCAAGGAGCAGGCTGCGAAGCTCCCTGAGCTGGCCAAGGTGAGTGAATTCATCCACTTCGCCTGCACCAGCGAGGACATCAACAACCTGTCCCACGCCCTGATGCTGCGCGCTGGCCGTGACGACGTGCTGCTGCCACTGATGCGCCAGATCGCCGACGCCATCCGCGCCCAGGCCCACGCTCACGCCGACGTGCCGATGCTGTCGCGCACCCACGGCCAGCCGGCTTCGCCGACCACCCTGGGCAAAGAGCTGGCCAACGTCGTCTATCGCCTGGAGCGGCAGATCGCGCAAATCGCCGCCGTGCCACTGCTGGGCAAGATCAATGGTGCGGTGGGCAACTACAACGCTCACCTCTCGGCTTACTCGCAGATCGACTGGGAAGCCAATGCCCGTGCGTTCATCGAGGACGAGCTGGGCCTGCAGTTCAACCCCTACACCACGCAGATCGAGCCGCACGACTACATCGCCGAGCTGTTCGACGCCATCGCGCGCTTCAACACCATCCTCATCGACTTCGACCGTGACGTCTGGGGCTATATCTCGCTGGGCTACTTCAAACAGAAGACCGTGGCTGGCGAAATCGGCTCGTCGACCATGCCGCACAAGGTCAACCCGATCGACTTCGAGAACTCCGAAGGCAACCTCGGTATCGCCAACGCACTGTTCCAGCACCTGGCCAGCAAGTTGCCGATCTCGCGCTGGCAGCGTGACCTGACCGATTCCACCGTGCTGCGCAACCTGGGCGTAGGCTTCGCGCACAGCGTGATCGCCTACGAGGCCAGCCTCAAAGGCATCAGCAAGCTGGAAATCAATACCGCGCGCATCGCCGCTGACCTGGACGCCTGCTGGGAAGTCCTGGCAGAGCCGATCCAGACCGTCATGCGCCGCTTCAACATCGAGAACCCCTACGAGAAGCTCAAAGAGCTGACCCGTGGCAAAGGCATCACCCCCGAGGCGCTGCTGACCTTCATCGACGGGCTGGACATGCCTGCCGAGGCCAAGGCCGAGCTCAAGCAGCTGACCCCGGCCAGCTACATCGGTAGCGCCGTGGCCCAGGCCAAACGCATCTAAGCGGCCCGTCGCGCCCAACGCCCGGCTTAGCCGGGCGTTTTTATTGGCGAATGAAAATCCTCATCTTTCAATAGGTTGAACATGAATTCTGATACTCCACTGCAGTTGCTGGGCGGCCTGACGGCGCGTGAATTCCTGCGTGATTACTGGCAGAAGAAACCGCTGCTGGTGCGCCAGGCCTTCAGCGACTTCGAGAGCCCGATCGAACCCGATGAACTGGCCGGCCTGGCGCTGGAAGAAGAGGTCGAATCGCGCCTGGTGCTCGAACACGGGGAGCGCCCGTGGGAGCTGCGCCGCGGCCCCTTTGCCGAGGACGCCTTCGCCAGCCTGCCAGAACGCGACTGGACCCTGCTGGTCCAGGCGGTGGATCAGTTCGTGCCGGAAGTGGCCGAGCTGCTGGAGCATTTCCGTTTCCTGCCCAGCTGGCGCATCGATGACGTGATGATCAGCTACGCCGCCCCCGGCGGCAGTGTCGGCCCACACTTCGACAACTACGACGTGTTCCTGCTGCAAGGCCACGGCAAGCGCAACTGGAAGCTGGGGCAGATGTGCGACAGCGACAGCGCCCTGCTCGACCACGCCGACCTGCGCATCCTGGCCGAGTTCGAGCAGTCCGAAGAGATGGTTCTGCAGCCGGGTGACATGCTTTACCTGCCGCCGCGCCTGGCCCACTACGGCGTTGCCGAAGATGCCTGCCTGACCTATTCGGTCGGCTTCCGCGCGCCAAGCGCGGCTGAAGTGCTGACCCACTTCACCGACTTCCTGAGCCAGTTCCTGCCCGACGAAGAACGCTACAGCGACGCCGATGCCCAACCGGTCAGCGATCCGCACCAGATCCAGCACGACGCGCTGGATCGCCTCAAGGCCTTGCTGGCCGAGCACATGGGCGATGAGCGCCTGCTTTTGACCTGGTTCGGCCAGTTCATGACCGAGCCACGCTACCCCGAGCAGGTTGCCGGTGAAGAGCTGACCGACGCCGACCTGCTCGATGCCCTGGCACAGGGCGCCTTGCTGATTCGCAACCCGAGTGCTCGCATGGCCTGGTCGGAAATGGATGCCGACCTGGTGCTGTTCGCCAGCGGCCAGAGCCGCCTGCTGTCCGGCCACCTGCGCGAGCTGCTCAAGCTGATCTGCGCAGCCGACGCCCTGCACACGGATAACCTCGCCCAGTGGCTGGAAGACGAAGAAGCCGTGCTGCTGCTCAGCCAGCTGGTCAAACAGGGCAGCCTTGGATTTGCCAATGAATAAGATCGGTGTGCGCCTGGCTGACTGGAAGCAGGACAACGCCCACATCCGTCGCATCCGCGATGCGGTGTTCGTCGCCGAGCAGCAGGTGCCGCCGGAACAGGAATGGGACGCCGATGACCAGAACGCCCTGCATTTTCTGGCGCTCGAAGGCGACTATCCGATCGGTACCGCGCGCCTGCTGGGCGACGGCACCATTGGCCGGGTCTCGGTGCTCAAGGACTGGCGCGGGCTGAAGGTCGGTGATGCGCTGATGCAGGCCGTGATCGCCGAGGCCCAGGCGCGTCAACTGGTCCCGCAGAAGCTCAGCGCGCAGGTGCAGGCCACGCCGTTCTATGAGCGTCTGGGTTTTCGCGTGGTGAGTGAGGAGTTTCTCGAAGTGGGCATCCCGCACGTGGACATGGTGCGCGGCGGCGACGCGTGACGGTACGCCGTGGTGCACTTGCTCCAGTGTGGGCCGGCTTGTGAACACCGTCGGGGATGACGCGGCTCTGTGAATGAACCGCGGCGTCCTGGCGGTGTTCGCGGGCACGCCAGCGCCTGCCGGCGTTGCCGCCCAGACGCAGACAACAGCGGCGGCCTGCAAGCTCGCTGACCGGCGACACCCCGCGACCCTGGGCAACGCTCATCGCGCGCAACCCGCGACCGTGCGATGCCACCCCAGTACCATCGATGCTCACAGGCCGCCGATCCAGGCGCAGCCTTCGCAGACACAAAATCCTGTACATCCATCCAGATAAAACTTGCCTGCGCGCGCTGGCTTGCGCATCCTAGCGGTCATGATTTCCTGATGAAGCGTTTCCTGTCATGCGCCTGTTTCTCTGTGAAAAGCCTTCCCAGGCCAAAGATATCGCCAAGGTCCTCGGCGCCAACCGGCGCGGCGACGGCTGCTGGCAAGGCACTGACGTGTGCGTCACCTGGTGCATTGGGCATCTTCTGGAAACGGCCCCGCCCGACAGTTACGACGCGCGTTACAAACGCTGGGTGCTGGCCGACCTGCCGATCATCCCCGATCAATGGAAAATGCTGGTCAAACCCAAGACCGCCAGCCAGTTCAAGGTGGTCAAGCGCCTGCTCGGTGAAGCGCGCGAACTGGTCATTGCCACCGATGCGGACCGCGAAGGGGAAATGATCGCCCGCGAACTGGTCGAGCATTGCCGCTACCGCGGACCCGTCCAACGCTTGTGGCTGTCGGTGCTGGACGACGCCTCCATTCGCAAGGCGCTGGGCCGCCTCCTGCCTGGCCAGGACACCTTCAACCTGTATCACTCGGCACTCGGTCGCTCGCGGGCCGACTGGCTGATCGGCATGAACATGAGCCGGCTGTTCACCCTGCTCGGCCGGCAGTCCGGCTACCAGGGCGTGCTGCCCGTGGGCCGGGTGCAAACACCCACACTGCGCCTGGTGGTGGACCGCGATCGCAGCATCGCGCAGTTCGTACCGGTGCCGTTCTGGGCCATCGAGGTGCAGCTGGGTCATGCCGGGCAGTCTTTCACCGCGCAGTGGCGACCGCCCGAGGCGGTCTGCGACGAGCAAGGTCGTTGCCTGCAACAGGGCCTGGCCCAGGCTGCGGCGGCCGCCATGCAAGCCGCAGGCATGGCCCATGTCAGCAAGATCGTCACCGAGCGCGTGCGTGAAGCCGCGCCCCTGCCGTTTGACCTCGGCACCCTGCAGGAGCTGTGCTCGAAGAAACTCGGCCTCGGCGCCCAGGAAACCCTCGACATCGCCCAGGCGCTCTACGAAACCCACAAGCTCATCACTTACCCGCGCAGCGATTGCGGTTATCTGCCGCTGAGCCAGCACGGCGAAGCCGGCGCCATTCTTGCCGCCCTGCAACGCGCCGATGCGGGCCTGGCGGCGCTGCAACCGTACCTGGACGCCTCGCGCCGCTCGCGGGCCTGGAATGACGGCAACGTCACCGCACACCACGGCATCATCCCAACGGCGGCAGCCACTGACCCGGCGCGCCTGGCGGCCAAGCACAAGGCGGTGTACACCCTGATCCGCGCCCGCTACCTGGCACAATTTCTGCCCTATCATGAGTACGACCGCACCCAGGCCGACTTCGACTGCGCCGGCCACGCGCTACGCGCCGTCGGCAAGCAGATCGTCGAGCCCGGCTGGCGCCGCGCACTGCCAGAGGCACTGACACCGGGCAAAGGCCGTGAAGCCGCGCCTGCGCAAGTGCTGCCGATCCTGCACCAGGGCCAAGGCTGCGCCGTGGAAAAGGTGCAGCTCAAAGACCTGTGGACGCAACCGCCCAAGCCGCTCACCGAGGGCGACCTGATCAAGGCCATGAAGAACGTGGCCAGGCTGGTCGATGATCCGCTCCTGAAACAGAAGCTCAAGGACACCACCGGCATCGGCACCGAGGCCACCCGTGCCAGCATCATCCAGGGCCTGCTTGACCGCGGCTACCTGTGCAAACAAGGCAAGGCCCTGGCGGCCACGCCTGCGGCGTTCAGCCTGATCGATGCGGTCCCGCGCGCCATCGCCGACCCGGGCACTACAGCGATCTGGGAGCAGGCGCTGGACATGGTGCAAAGCGGCGAAATGACCTTGGAGGCATTCGTGACCCGCCAATCGGCGTGGATGACCAAGCTGGTGCAGCGTTGCGCAGGCTTGCGCATGGTCATCAGCGGCCCGCCGCTGGGGCCTTCCGGCAAAAGCCCGCCCTGGAAGAAAAAACGCGCTGGCAGCAAGACCCAGGGCACTGCTTCCTCGAAAACAGACACGAAGACGGCGCCGCGACAGCGCAGAAAGAAAGCCGCCAGTTGAAGGCGCGATCTGCGTTACTGTTTCAGCCCAGCACACCGGCGAGCGGGGCTTGAGCACGGCCTCGACCTTGAACAAACGCCGAGCGCGCGGCACACCTCAGATGCCAGCGCCAGCCTGCTAGCGGCTCGTCCATGGGTCGATCGGCGCTTTGCGAACGATCACTCGCAAGCACGCCCCGAACGACAACGGCCACCGCTGGCGGGCCGACCGGCTTTAACCGCCCAGCAACTTGCCATTACTGACGCAGATCAGTATTAATCTACGCCGCCCAGGCCGACAACCGACCTTTTTGCGGCACATCATTCCTTCAAAGAATGAAATTTTTCCTTTTCTGTTCGGTACGTATTCGCCATGTCCAAACGCCTGATGCCCTCGACCACTGCCCTGCAGTGCTTCGAGGCCGCCGCACGCCATCTGAGCTTCACGCGCGCAGCCCAGGAGCTGCACCTGACCCAGAGCGCCGTCAGCAAGCAAGTCGCACAGCTCGAGGACATGCTCTGCCACCCGCTGTTCGAGCGGATTCGCAGGCGCCTGCACCTGACCCCGGCCGGCGCGTTGTACCTCACCGAGGTGAACAAGATCCTCACCCAGATCGACATGTCCAGCCGCTACATCCTCAGTTACGGCGACGACACCGAGGTATTGCGCATCGCCACTCAGCCGACCTTCGGCGCACGCTGGCTGGTCCCGCGCCTGCAGGGGTTTGCCGATCGCTACCCGCGCATCAACCTGGATGTGCGCAACGAGCTGGAGCCGTTCGACCTGGTGCAGGCCAAGGCTGACATCGCCTTCTTCTTCGGCCAGGGCACCTGGCCTGGCGCGACCTGCATCGAGCTGTTCAGCGAAACCGTGGTGCCGGTGTGCGCCCCGTCCCTGCTCAACAGCCACCCCTTCGACAGCGCCAGCGCGCTGACCGAGCACCGCCTGCTGCAGTGTGCCTCACGCCCTGAAGCCTGGCACGAGTGGTTCCTGGGCCTGGGCCTGCACAGCCAGAACAGCTACCACGGCCCTCGCTTCGACACCTTCTACCTATGCATTCGCGCTGCCATTGCCGGCTGCGGCCTTGCACTGATTCCGCGCTACCTGGTGGCTGAAGAACTGGCCGAGGGCAAGCTGGTGGTGGCATGGGATCATCCGGTGTCGAGCAATGGTCGGCACTTCATGGCCCATGCCGAACACGCGGCACAGGTGCCCAAGGTGCGTGCGTTCGTCGATTGGATCGGCGAGCGATTGGTCGCTGAGTGCTGATCACGAAACGGCCGGGGTCATGCCTGGGGGGAATGACTGTAATCGGATAATTCGTTTGCGCGCAGACCCGCCGACGCGCTTCGATAACGCCTAATTCAAACTCAGGCGTGCGCGCAGATGAACCCCGACACGATCAGCCAATCCATTTCCATCGTTCACCCGATCACGCTGTCCCACGGCCGCAATGCCGAGGTATGGGACAGCGACGGCAAGCGCTACATCGATTTTGTCGGCGGCATTGGCGTGCTCAATCTGGGGCACTGCAACCCGGCCGTGGTCGAGGCGATCCGCGAGCAGGCCACCCGCCTCACCCATTACGCCTTCAACGCCGCCCCGCACTCACCCTATCTGCAGGTCATGGAGCGTCTCAGCCAGTTCGTTCCAGTGAGCTACCCGCTGGCGGGCATGCTCACCAACAGCGGCGCGGAAGCAGCGGAGAACGCCCTGAAAGTGGCGCGCGGCGCGACCGGCAAACGCGCCATCATCGCCTTCGACGGCGCCTTCCACGGCCGGACCCTGGCCACCCTCAACCTCAATGGCAAAGTGGCACCGTACAAGCAGCGCATTGGCGAATTGCCGGGCCCGGTGTACCACCTGCCCTACCCCAGCGCTGACACCGGCGTGACCTGCGAAGAAGGCTTGAAAGCGCTGGAGCGGCTGTTCAGCGTGGAGCTGGCCGTAGAGGACGTCGCCGCGTTCATTCTCGAACCGGTTCAGGGGGAAGGCGGTTTTCTTGCGATGGACCCGGCTTTCGCCCAGGCCTTGCGGCGCTTCTGTGACAGCCACGGCATTCTGATCATCGCCGACGAGATTCAGTCGGGCTTCGGCCGCACCGGCCAGCGGTTTGGCTTTACCCGCCTGGGCATCGAGCCTGACCTGTTGCTGCTTGCCAAGAGCCTGGCCGGCGGCATGCCACTGGGTGCGGTAGTCGGCCGGCGCGAGGTGATGTCAGCCCTGCCCAAGGGCGGCCTGGGCGGCACTTACTCAGGCAACCCGATTGCCTGCGCGGCGGCATTGGCCAGCCTGGAACAGATGACCGATGAAAATCTGTCGACCTGGGGCGAGCGCCAGGCGCAGGCGATCCAGATGCGCTACGACCGCTGGCAGGCCACCCGCCTGACGCCCTGCCTGGGCCGCCTGACGGGTGTCGGCGCGATGCGCGGCATCGAGCTGGTCAATGCCGACGGCAGCCCCGCCACGGCACAGCTGGCCACGCTGCTGGACGTCGCCCGCGCCAAGGGCCTGTTGTTGATGCCCAGCGGCAAGGCCCGGCACATCATTCGCCTGCTGGCGCCGCTGACCATCGAGCCTGCAATACTCGAAGAAGGTCTGGATGTGCTCGAAGCGTGCCTGGCCACGCTGGTCTAGGCGTTACAGGCCCAGCTCTTCGGGGGTCAGCATGTCGCACTCGAACGCGATCCAGCCGCCTTCGAGCTCGGCGTGACCGTTGACGATCGGGCCGTAGTAGGCAAGGCCGTTTTCCAGGGTCACGCAGATGTGGGTTGGCGTTTGCGGGGCAGCCAGGGTGTTGACGAAGTGCACCTTCTTCAAGGTCTCGGTAACCGCTTCCAGACCGACCCGCACATTGGGATTTTCCGAGGCTTCGACGTCACCGGCGTAGTTTTCGGTGCTGACGGTGATGGTGGCGGTGTAGGGGTAGGTGCTCAACGGGTCGACCTCAATGGCAATAGGGAAGCGCTACAAGGCGCGTAGAGTACGGCAGCGCGTTGCGCTTGTCTTTAGCCCGCCGATGGTCTCGCCTGCTGCGATCTGGTACGGTGCCCGCCGATCTACGCCCCACCCATGAGGACACCCGAGTGAGCGCCGACCAACCCATGACCGCCGACCTGTTCGATGTCGACAAACGCCTGATGCTGAAGCCCGTGGTGGAATTCAACAGCTACCTGCGCGGCGCCTTCGGCGAGGGCCCGTGCACCTGCTACCGCTGCGTTGAAAACGGCGGCGGACAGGCCGACTACAGCCACCTGCACACCTTCACGTTCGACGGCAGTGTCAGCCATCGACGCTTTGCCAGCACTTCAGCCAGCGATGTGCTGCTGCGGCTCAAGAAAGCCTGGCTGTCCTACACCCAGGAAGAGCTACAAACGCTGGGCGTGCTCAACCTGGACAAGCTCAGGACATTCATCGAACCCAGCCTGCACGAACGCCTGATCACACTGCTTGGCGCCAGCGGCCTGGCCCGCGAAGAAGACGGCCAGTGGCATTTACAGGCCCTGGCCGACTAGACCAGGCCTGAATAGCTTTCAGGCGAGGGCTGCGTTCAACGCAGCATGACCGCCCATGGAGGCGTATCCGCCCCAGCCTGGTTACCCTCGACGCCTGTGCCGCGGCGGCTAACGCCCGCTCAGTGCTGCCCGCCAGCGCGATGCAGCAACTTCTTGCAGCGCTCGGACAGGTGCACCACGCGCAGGTGCTTACCCGCCTTGGCGTAGCGCTCCCGCAACGTCTGCAATGCGGCTACGGCGGAGTAATCGACGAAACTCAGGTGCTGGCAGTCCAGGGTGACCTGGGCGGGGTCGCTGGCCGGGTCGAACTGGTTGAGAAACGGCGTGGTCGAGGCGAAGAACAACGTGCCATGCGCCTGATAGTGCTTGTGCCCCTCGGCATCGACATGGGCCTCGGCATACAGCTCGCGGGCATGCTGCCAGGCGAAGTTGATCGCTGCGATGACGATGCCGAACAGCACGGCCGCCGCCAGGTCAGTGAGCACCGTCACGACCGTGACCGCCACGATGGCCAGCATGTCGCTGGCCGGGACCTTGTGCAGCACCCGCAGCGAGGCCCAGGCAAAGGTCTGCTGCGCCACCACGAACATCACCCCGACCAGTGCCGCCAGCGGTATGCGCTCGATCAACGGCGAAAGGAACAGCACGAACAGCAGGATCATCACCCCCGCCGCCACGCCCGACAAGCGCCCGCGACCCCCAGAACTGAGGTTGATCACGGTCTGGCCGATCATGGCGCAGCCGCCCATGCCGCCGAACAGCCCCGAGGCCATGTTGGCCGCGCCCAAGGCCACACACTCGCGGTCAGGAAAGCCGCGGCTTTCGGTGATTTCGTCGGTGAGGTTGAGCGTCAGCAGGGTCTCGAGCAGGCCGACCATGGCCATCAGCAGCGCATAGGGCGCGATGATCCGCAGGGTCTCCAGGTTCCACGGCACCTGCGGCCAGGCCAGCGCTGGCAGGCCGCCGGCGATCTGTGCCATGTCACCCAAGGTGCGCGTGGGCAAGTCGAAGAAGAACACCAGCAGGCCCACGCCAAGAATCGCCACCAGCGCCGGCGGCACCGCCTTGGTCAGCCTCGGCAGCACATAGACCACCAGCATGGTCAGGGCGACCAGGCCCACCATCACGTACAGCGGCGCGCCGCTCAACCACCGCTCACCCTGCTTGAAGTGCTCCAGCTGCGCCATGGCGATCACGATCGCCAGGCCGTTGACGAAGCCCAGCATCACCGGATACGGCACCAGACGAATCAACTTGCCCAGGCGCAAGGCGCCGAACAGCACCATCAATGCGCCACCCAGCAGCACGGTGGCCAGCAGATAGTCGACGCCGTGCTGCACCACCAGCGCTACGATCACCACCGCCATTGACCCGGCTGCGCCGGAAATCATGCCGGGGCGGCCGCCGAACAGCGCGGTCAGCGTGCAGATGATGAAGGCGCCATACAGGCCCATGAGCGGGTTGAGGTGCGCCACCAGGGCGAAGGCAATGCATTCGGGCACCAAGGCGAATGCGGTGGTGAGGCCGGCCAGGAGGTCGGCGCGAAGTCGGGCGGGTTTCATGAAGATCCTGTGGCAAGGCGGGTACGCGACAGCAGGCCATCAGGCGAGAGACCGCCGCGCAAGCAGAAAGGAGCGCAATGTTACGGAATTTGTCAGCCACCGACTACCCGTTACCGACACCCTGAGGTCAGACACAACGGCGGGCAGGCGCGCCGTCGTCAAGTTTGCCATCATGCAGGCTCTACCTCCGGAGATCGGCCCCATGCTGCGAAGAACCTGCCTCGCCACCCTGCTCCTGGCCAGCAGCCTGACCTGCCAGGCGGCGACCGAAGTCGTGCCCTTGCAGCACCGCACCAGCGCGCAGTTGCTGCCCACTGCCCAGGCGTTCATCGGCAATGACGGCTCGGTCAATGCGTTCGAGGACAAACTGGTGGTCAACGCCCCGCAGAATCGCATCGACGAACTGCGTGCCCTGCTGCAACAGCTCGACACCGCCCCCAAGCGCCTGCTGATCAGCGTCGACAACAGCGACAGCAGCTATCAGGACAACCGCGGCAGCAGTCGAGTGATCCAGTACGGCACCAGCAATCGCGAAGGCGGGCTCCAACAGATCCGCGCCAGCGAAGGGCAGCCGGCGCTGATTCAAGTGGGCCAGAGCATCCCCATCACCAGCAGCGCGACAGACAGTTATGGCCGCCTGCAGAGCAACACGCAGTACCGCAACGTCACCCAGGGTTTCTACGTCACCGCCAGCGTCAGTGGCAACACGGTTCATCTGCAAATCAGCAACAATCATGACCGTATCAGCACCGAACGTGCTGATGTAGTGAAGGTACAGAGCAGCGACACGACCCTGACCGGCAACCTCGGCGAATGGATCACGCTGGCCGGTTTCGATCAGCAGAGTCGCGCGGATCAGGGTGATTCGCAGGTTACGTACAGCACGCAGCGCGGCGAGAACATGACCGTACGTGTCAAAGTTGATCTGGTGGAATGATCAGCAGACCAGAAAGCGCGACCAAAGGCCCTGAAACTGACCGGCAAGTCGTATTAGACCAAAGATGTAGTGCCACATAAAAACCACTACAAAGTCGTTGACAGGGTGTTTTTGCGCTAGGCATGATGGCCCCGCTCCCGCTCATCAGGGGCCCTGCACGGGGCCTTCGCAGCAGGCCTCCGTTACCCCGGAGACGCTGCGTGTCCAGCCAGCCCACAAGGCGGTTCGACGGGATTGTGACTGCACTGGAGAAGGTGTTCGAAGGACGCAAGCGCATCACCGCAGCCACTGGTACCGAATAGCGCAACCGCAGCACGGCATCCACGAGCCAACCTGCCCAGCCCATTCAGCCCACCTGCAGCGCGTCCTCGGAACATCCGTCTTGACCAGCACAATGCCTCGAACGTTGGTGGTTGCCCTGTCCCTGAAGCGCGTGCCGAGCCCAGCACCTATTTCACATGACTGATGCGACGAGGTTTTTTCCCATGGCACTGACACGCGAACAGCAAATTGCAGCCCTCGAGAAAGACTGGGCCGAGAACCCGCGCTGGAAAGGCGTGACCCGTACCTACACCGCCGCCGATGTCGTTCGCCTGCGTGGCTCGCTGCAACCCGAACACACCCTGGCCCGAGCCGGCGCCGAGAAACTCTGGACACTGGTCACCCAGGGCGCTCACCCTTCCTTCCGCCCCGACAAAGACTTCGTCAACTGCATGGGCGCTCTCACCGGCGGCCAGGCCGTGCAGCAGGTCAAGGCCGGCATTCAGGCGATCTACCTGTCGGGCTGGCAGGTGGCCGCCGACAACAACTCCGCCGAATCCATGTATCCCGACCAATCGCTGTACCCGGTCGACTCGGTGCCCACGGTGGTCAAGCGCATCAACAACTCGTTCCGCCGCGCCGACCAGATCCAGTGGAAAGCCGGCAAGAATCCAGGCGACGACGGCTACATCGACTATTTCGCACCGATCGTGGCCGACGCCGAAGCGGGCTTCGGCGGTGTGCTCAACGCCTATGAGCTGATGAAGAACATGATCGAGGCGGGCGCGGCGGGCGTTCATTTCGAAGACCAACTGGCCTCGGTGAAGAAATGCGGCCATATGGGCGGCAAGGTCTTGGTACCGACCCAGGAAGCGGTACAAAAACTGGTCGCTGCGCGCCTGGCCGCCGACGTTGCCGGCGTGCCGACCATCATCCTGGCGCGTACCGATGCCAACGCCGCTGACCTGCTGACCAGCGACTGCGACCCGTACGATCAACCGTTCGTGATCGGCGAGCGTACCCGCGAAGGCTTCTATAAGGTGCGCGCGGGTCTTGACCAGGCCATCGCCCGGGGCCTTGCCTATGCGCCCTACTCCGACTTGATCTGGTGCGAAACCGCCAAGCCGGATCTGGCCGAAGCACGCCGCTTCGCCGAAGCGATCAAGAAGGAGTACCCGGATCAGTTGCTGTCGTACAACTGCTCGCCGTCGTTCAACTGGAAGAAGAACCTCGACGACGCCACCATCGCCAAGTTCCAGCGCGAACTGTCGGCCATGGGCTACAAGCACCAGTTCATCACCCTGGCGGGTATTCACAACATGTGGCACGGCATGTTCAACCTGGCCCACGACTACGCCCGCAACGACATGACGGCCTACGTCAAGCTGCAGGAGCAGGAGTTTGCCGACGCCAGCAAGGGCTATACCTTCGTGGCGCACCAGCAGGAAGTGGGCACCGGCTATTTCGATGACGTGACCACGGTGATCCAGGGCGGCGCTTCGTCCGTCACTGCACTGACCGGGTCTACCGAGGAAGAGCAGTTCCACTGATTGCGGCGGCGACAATCGACCGCAGCGATAAAAAGCCCGGACCGCGAGAGCGTTCCGGGCTTTTCAATGACCCCACCTCTACTGCGCACCAGTCGTCATCCCCCCCGACTCAATCGCCACCGGCGCGAGCGCAATGGCCGATAGCAGCTATGCTTGGCGAACAACAACGAAGCAAGGGCTACCCATGTCCCGCTCACGTCTCTGCAGGCTTGCACCCCGATGCGCGGCTGAATCGACGCTCGATCGTCGATTCATTGATCCAGCGCGGCACCCGCCCATGCGTTTACCTGTAGAACTGCAGCCTTTTGCGCCGTGGCACCTGGCGCTGAATAAAAATCAACTTAGATGCGCAATAACCAAGTAAAAGAATCAGGCTTTGTTCAGATGATATTAATTATCATTACACATTGGCAATTCATTACAACTACCCAAAAAGATAATTACAGGGATATAGGGCCAAACCCCGAAACTCAGGGTGTACAGCCAGTTACAAGGGCTTTTTGTTCTTAATCCTACGAATAAATTTGCCACAGTAAATTTACTTGCATAGGGTTTACCCATAAAATCAGCTCGATTGCTCCAGCTGCGACATTTCGTCACTGCTCCTGCGACACCACGTCGCCGCTCACATTATTTTCAGTTTGCAGAGCCTGAGCTCTGTATAAGGAATTCAGCATGCCCGATTCGACAGGACTGATCGCCCACAACTGGGGCTTGGCCATCTTCCTTCTCGGTGTCGTCGGCTTGTGTGCGTTCATGCTCGGCCTGTCGAGCCTGCTGGGCAGCAAAGCCTGGGGCCGCGCCAAGAACGAACCGTTCGAATCCGGCATGTTGCCCACCGGCGGCGCGCGTCTGCGGCTGTCGGCCAAATTCTATCTGGTCGCGATGCTGTTCGTGATCTTCGATATCGAAGCCCTCTTTCTCTTTGCCTGGTCTGTGTCCGTCCGCGAAAGCGGCTGGACCGGATTCGTCGAAGCACTCGTTTTCATAGCAATTCTGTTGGCAGGTCTTGTCTACCTATGGCGCGTGGGGGCTCTTGACTGGGCACCGGAAGCACGCCGCAAGCGGCAAGCGAAGCTGAAACAATGAGGCTTTGGCAATGCAATACACGCTCACCAAGATCGATCCAGATGCGCCCAACGAGCAGTATCCGGTCGGCGAACGGGAAACCGTAACCGATCAGCTGCTGGAGGATCAGGTCCACAAGAACATCTACATGGGGAAACTCGAGGATGTGCTGCGTGGCGCCGTCAACTGGGGTCGCAAGAACTCCCTCTGGCCGTACAACTTCGGCCTGTCCTGCTGCTACGTGGAAATGACCACGGCCTTCACGGCGCCCCACGACATCGCCCGCTTCGGTGCGGAAGTGATCCGGGCATCGCCGCGTCAGGCCGACTTCATGGTCATCGCCGGTACCTGCTTCATCAAGATGGCGCCGATCATTCAGCGCCTGTATGAGCAGATGCTCGAACCCAAGTGGGTCATCTCCATGGGTTCGTGCGCCAACTCCGGCGGCATGTACGACATCTACTCGGTCGTTCAGGGGGTCGACAAGTTCCTCCCTGTGGACGTCTATGTGCCAGGCTGCCCGCCTCGCCCCGAAGCGTTCCTGCAAGGCTTGATGCTGCTGCAGGAATCGATTGGCCAGGAGCGACGCCCGCTGTCCTGGGTCGTGGGCGATCAAGGTATCTACCGTGCCGAGATGCCGGCGCAGAAAGATCTGCGCCGCGAACAGCGTATCGCGGTAACCAACCTGCGCAGCCCCGACGAAGTCTGATCCAGCGACCTGCCGCCCGCTCCCCTGGAGCCGGCGGCCTGGCTTCATTCTCTACGTTGACCGAAAGCGACCGAGACCATGACAGCGGACACCGCTATTTACATTCCGCCTTACAAGGCTGACGACCAAGATGTGGTCGTCGAACTGCACAACCGTTTCGGGGCCGACGCCTTCGTCGCCCAGGAAACCCGCACCGGCATGCCGGTGCTGTGGGTCAAGCGCGCCCAGCTCAAGGAAATCCTGAGCTTCCTGCGCGGCGTGGCCAAGCCCTACAGCATGCTGTACGACCTGCACGGTGTCGACGAGCGCCTGCGTACCCAGCGCCGCGGCCTGCCAGCGGCTGACTTCAGCGTGTTCTACCACCTGATGTCGATCGAACGTAACAGCGACGTGATGATCAAGGTCTCGCTCAGCGAGGGCGACCTGAACCTGCCGTCGATCACCAGCATCTGGCCCAACGCCAACTGGTACGAGCGCGAAGTGTGGGACATGTTCGGCATCGACTTTGCCGGCCACCCGCACCTGAGCCGCATCATGATGCCGCCGACCTGGGAAGGTCACCCGCTGCGCAAGGACTATCCGGCGCGCGCCACCGAATTCGACCCCTACAGCCTGACCCTGGCCAAGCAGCAGCTCGAAGAAGAATCGGCGCGCTTCAACCCGGAAGCCTGGGGCATGAAGCGTCAGGGCGCCAACGAGGACTACATGTTCCTCAACCTGGGCCCCAACCACCCGTCCGCGCACGGCGCGTTCCGTATCGTCCTGCAACTGGACGGCGAAGAGATCGTCGACTGCGTGCCCGACATCGGCTACCACCACCGTGGCGCCGAGAAGATGGCCGAGCGCCAGTCGTGGCACAGCTTCATTCCCTACACCGACCGCATCGACTACCTCGGCGGGGTGATGAACAACCTGCCGTACGTGCTGGCGGTCGAAAAGCTGGCCGGGATTCAGGTGCCGCAGAAAGTCGACGTGATTCGCATCATGCTCGCCGAATTCTTCCGCATCACCAGCCACCTGCTGTTCCTGGGTACCTACATCCAGGACGTCGGCGCCATGACCCCGGTGTTCTTCACCTTCACCGACCGTCAACGCGCCTACACCGTGATCGAAGCGATCACCGGTTTCCGCCTGCACCCGGCCTGGTACCGCATCGGCGGTGTCGCCCACGACCTGCCGCGCGGCTGGGACAAGCTGGTCAAGGACTTCGTCGACTGGCTGCCCAAACGCCTCGACGAGTACACCAAGGCTGCGCTGCAGAACAGCATCCTCAAGGGCCGCACCATCGGCGTTGCCGCCTACAACACCAAGGAAGCGCTCGAGTGGGGCACCACCGGTGCCGGCCTGCGCTCCACCGGCTGCGACTTCGACCTGCGCAAGGCGCGCCCGTACTCGGGCTACGAGAACTTCGAGTTCGAAGTGCCGCTGGCGCACAACGGCGATGCCTACGACCGCTGCATGGTCCGTGTGGAAGAGATGCGCCAGAGCATCCGCATCATCGACCAGTGCCTGCGCAACATGCCCGAAGGCCCGTACAAGGCGGATCACCCGCTGACCACGCCGCCGCCCAAAGAGCGCACCTTGCAGCACATCGAGACCCTGATCACGCACTTCCTGCAAGTGTCGTGGGGCCCGGTCATGCCGGCCAACGAGTCGTTCCAGATGATCGAAGCGACCAAGGGCATCAACAGTTACTACCTGACGAGCGACGGCGGCACCATGAGCTACCGCACCCGCATCCGCACCCCGAGCTACCCGCACCTGCAGCAGATCCCTTCGGTGATCAAAGGCAGCATGGTCGCCGACCTCATTGCGTATCTGGGCAGTATCGACTTCGTTATGGCTGACGTGGACCGCTGAGCATGAACAACACGCTTATCCAGACTGACCGTTTCGCCCTGAGCGAAGCCGAGCGCTCGGCCATCGAGCACGAGATGCACCACTACGAGGACCCGCGCGCGGCGTCCATCGAGGCCCTGAAGATCGTGCAGAAGGCCCGTGGCTGGGTGCCCGATGGCGCCATCTATGCCATTGGCGAGGTGCTCGGCATTCCGGCCAGCGACGTCGAGGGTGTGGCCACCTTCTACAGCCAGATCTTCCGCCAGCCGGTCGGCCGCCACATCATCCGCGTCTGCGACAGCATGGTCTGCTACATCGGCGGCCATGAATCGGTCGTCAGCCAGATCCAGAGCGAACTGGGCATCGGTCTGGGCCAGACCACCAGCGATGGGCGTTTCACCCTGCTGCCGGTGTGCTGCCTGGGCAACTGCGACAAGGCCCCGGCGCTGATGATCGACGACGACACCTTTGGCGACGTGCAGCCTGCTGGCGTCTCCAAGCTGCTGGAGGGTTACGCATGACCATCACTTCCTTCGGCCCGGCCAACCGCATCGCGCGCAGCGCCGAGACCCACCCGCTGACCTGGCGCCTGCGCGAAGACGGCGAACCGGTGTGGCTCAGCGAGTACCAGAGCAAGAACGGCTATGCCGCTGCGCGCACCGCGCTGGCCCAGCTGTCGCCCGATGAAATCGTGCAGAACGTCAAGGACTCCGGGCTCAAGGGCCGCGGTGGCGCCGGCTTCCCCACCGGGGTGAAGTGGGGCCTGATGCCCAAAGACGAATCCATGAACATCCGCTACCTGCTGTGCAACGCGGATGAAATGGAGCCCAACACCTGGAAAGACCGCATGCTGATGGAGCAACAGCCCCATCTGCTGATCGAAGGCATGCTGATCAGCGCCCGTGCGCTGAAGGCCTACCGCGGCTACATCTTCCTGCGTGGCGAGTACACCACGGCGGCGAAGAACCTCAACCGCGCCATCGACGAAGCCAAGGCTGCGGGCCTGCTGGGCAAGAACATTCTCGGCTCGGGCTTCGACTTCGAGCTGTTCGTGCACACCGGCGCCGGGCGTTATATCTGTGGTGAAGAAACCGCACTGATCAACTCCCTCGAAGGCCGCCGCGCCAACCCGCGCTCCAAGCCGCCCTTCCCTGCCGCCGTCGGTGTGTGGGGCAAGCCAACCTGCGTGAACAACGTCGAGACCCTGTGCAACGTGCCGGCCATCGTCGCCAACGGCAACGACTGGTACAAGGCCCTGGCCCGCGAAGGCAGCGAAGACCACGGCACCAAGCTGATGGGCTTCTCCGGCAAGGTGAAGAACCCTGGCCTGTGGGAGCTGCCGTTCGGCGTCACCGCCCGCGAGCTGTTCGAAGACTATGCCGGTGGCATGCGCGATGGCTTCCGGCTCAAGTGCTGGCAGCCAGGCGGCGCCGGCACCGGCTTCCTGCTCCCCGAGCACCTCGATGCGCAGATGTATGCCGGTGGCATCGCCAAGGTCGGCACTCGCATGGGCACCGGCTTGGCGATGGCGGTGGACGACAGCGTCAACATGGTCTCGCTGCTGCGCAACATGGAAGAATTCTTCGCCCGTGAATCCTGCGGCTGGTGCACGCCGTGCCGTGACGGTCTGCCCTGGAGCGTGAAGATGCTGCGCGCCCTGGAGCGCGGTCAAGGCAGCGCGCAGGACATCGAGACCCTGCTCGGGCTGGTCAACTTCCTCGGCCCAGGCCGCACCTTCTGTGCTCACGCACCGGGTGCCGTCGAGCCGCTGGGCAGCGCCATCAAGTACTTCCGCTCGGAGTTCGAGGCCGGTGTCGCCCCTGCTGCGGCAGGCGCCACCTTGAGCCCGAACCTCGCCAAACCGCTGCCGGCAGGTCCGGTGGTGGTCGGCGCATAACAAGATGAACGGCGCCTGACCCTGGTCAGCGCCTGCCCACTGGCCGACCCGAACCCTTCGAGGAAGGCCAGCGGCAAACCGATTTCCATTAGCCACGCCTGCTCACGCGGGCCAACGAAGAACTTTGAACCATGGCCACTATCCACGTAGACGGCAAAGCGCTCGAAGTCAACGGTGCAGACAACCTGTTACAGGCCTGTCTGTCGCTTGGCCTCGACATCCCTTATTTCTGCTGGCACCCGGCGCTCGGTAGCGTCGGCGCCTGCCGGCAATGCGCGGTCAAGCAGTACACCGACGAGAACGACACCCGTGGTCGTATCGTCATGTCCTGCATGACCCCCGCCTCCGACGGCAGCTGGATCTCGATCGAAGACGAAGAATCCAAGGCGTTCCGCGCCAGCGTCGTCGAATGGCTGATGACCAACCACCCGCACGACTGCCCCGTGTGCGAGGAAGGCGGTCATTGCCACCTGCAAGACATGACCGTGATGACCGGTCACAACGAGCGCCGCTACCGCTTCACCAAACGCACCCACCAGAACCAGGACCTCGGCCCGTTCATCGCTCACGAGATGAACCGCTGCATCGCCTGCTATCGCTGCGTGCGCTATTACAAGGACTACGCCGGCGGTACCGACCTGGGCGTGTACGGCGCGCACGACAACGTCTATTTCGGCCGCGTCGAAGACGGCGTGCTGGAAAGCGAGTTCTCCGGCAACCTCACCGAGGTCTGCCCGACCGGCGTGTTCACCGACAAGACCCACTCCGAGCGCTACAACCGCAAGTGGGACATGCAGTTCGCCCCGAGCATCTGCCACGGCTGCTCCAGCGGCTGCAACATCAGCCCGGGTGAGCGCTACGGCGAATTGCGCCGCATCGAGAACCGCTTCAACGGTTCGGTGAACCAGTACTTCCTCTGCGACCGTGGCCGCTTCGGCTACGGCTACGTCAACCGCAAGGACCGCCCGCGCCAGCCGCGCCTGGCCGACGGCACCACGCTGTCACTGGACGCTGCGCTGGACAAGGCCGCGGACCTGCTGCGCGGTCGCACCATCGTCGGCATCGGTTCGCCCCGTGCCAGCCTGGAAAGCAACTACGGCCTGCGCGAGCTGGTCGGTGCCGAGTACTTCTACGCCGGCATCGAAGCCGCTGAGCTGGCCCGCGTGCGCCTGGTCCTGGACGTGCTGAACAACAGCCCGCTGCCGGTGCCGACCCTGCGCGACATCGAAAGCCACGACGCCGTGTTCGTGCTGGGTGAAGACCTCACCCAGACGGCTGCGCGTGTTGCGCTTTCCGTACGCCAGGCCACCAAAGGCAAGGCCGAGGCCATGGCCGAAGGCATGAAAGTGCAGCCCTGGCTGGATGCCGCGGTGAAGAACATCGGCCAGCACGCGCTGTACCCGCTGTTCATCGCCTCGCTGACCGACACCAAGCTCGATGACGTCGCCGAGGAATGCGTACACGCCGCACCGGTCGACCTGGCGCGCATCGGCTTCGCCGTGGCGCACGCCATCGACCCAAGCGCCCCGGCTGTCGCCAACCTCGATGACGAAGCCACGGCCTTGGCCCAGCGCATCGCCGACGCCCTGGTCGCTGCCCAGCGTCCATTGGTGATCGCCGGCACCTCGCTGGCAGAACCGGCACTGATCGAAGCCGCCGCCAACATCGCCAAGGCGTTGAAGCTGCGTGAGAAAAACGGCTCGCTGAGCCTGGTGGTGCCAGAAGCCAACAGCCTGGGCATGGCCATGTTCGGTGGCGACAGCGCCGATGCCGCGCTGGATGCCGTGATCAGCGGCAAGGCCGATGCCATGGTGATCCTGGAAAACGACCTGTACGCCCGCCTGCCGGCCGTCAAGGTCGACGCTGCCCTGGCCGCTGCCAAGGTGGTGATCGTTGCGGATCACAGCAAGACGCCCACCAGCGACCGCGCCCATCTGGTGCTCCCAGCCGCCTCCTTCGCCGAAGGTGACGGCACTCTGGTCAGCCTCGAAGGCCGCGCCCAGCGCTTCTTCCAGGTGTTCGATCCGCAATACCTGGACAGCAGCATCAAGATCCACGAAGGCTGGCGCTGGCTGCATGCCCTGCGCGCGACCCTGCTGAACAAGCCGGTGGACTGGACCCAACTGGACCACGTCACCCAGGCCTGCGCCCGGGTCACGCCGCAACTGGCCGGCATCGTCGATGCAGCACCGAGCGCAGCGTTCCGCATCAAGGGCATGAAGCTGGCCCGTGAACCGCTGCGCTATTCCGGTCGTACTGCCATGCGCGCCGACATCAGTGTGCACGAGCCACGCACCCCGCAAGACAAGGACACCGCCTTTGCCTTCTCCATGGAAGGTTATTCCGGATCAGCCGAACCCCGCCAGCAGGTGCCGTTCGCCTGGTCGCCGGGGTGGAACTCGCCGCAGGCCTGGAACAAGTTCCAGGACGAGGTCGGTGGTCACCTGCGCGCCGGTGATCCGGGGATCCGTCTGATCGAGAGCCAAGGCGATCGTCTGAACTGGTTCAGCGCCGTACCGGGTGCTTACAACCCGGCGCGCGGCACCTGGACAGCCGTGCCGTTGTTCCACCTGTTCGGCAGCGAAGAAAACTCCTCGCGCGCGGCCCCGGTGCAATCGCGCATTCCCGACGCCTACGTGGCGCTGGGCAAGTCCGAAGCCGACCGCCTGGGTGTCAACGAAGGTGCACTGCTCAGCCTGACCGTCGCCGGCGTGGCCCTGCGCCTGCCGCTGCGTATCCATGAAGCGCTGGGCGCAGGCCTGGTCGCGTTGCCGAAAGGCCTGGCCGGCATTCCGCCGGCCATCTTCGGTGCCACCGTCGAAGGCCTGCAGGAGGCAGCACAATGAGTTGGTTCACCCCTGAAGTGATCGATGTGATCCTCAGCGTCGTGCGCGCCATCGTGGTGCTGCTGGCGGTGGTCGTTTGCGGGGCGTTGCTGAGCTTCGTCGAACGCCGCTTGCTGGGCTGGTGGCAGGACCGATACGGCCCTAACCGCGTTGGCCCGTTCGGCATGTTCCAGATCGCCGCCGACATGCTGAAGATGTTCTTCAAGGAAGACTGGAACCCGCCCTTCGTCGACCGGTTCATCTTCACCCTGGCGCCGGTCGTGGCCATGAGCGCGCTGCTGATCGCCTTCGCAGTGATTCCGATCACCCCACTGTGGGGCGTGGCCGACCTCAACATCGGCCTGCTGTTCTTCTTCGCCATGGCCGGCCTGTCGGTATACGCCGTGCTGTTCGCCGGCTGGTCGTCGAACAACAAGTACGCCCTGCTCGGCAGCCTGCGGGCGTCGGCGCAGACCGTGTCGTACGAAGTGTTCCTGGGCCTGGCGCTGATGGGCGTGGTGGTGCAGGTGGGCTCGTTCAACATGCGCGACATCGTCGAGTACCAGGCGCAGAACCTGTGGTTCATCATTCCGCAGTTCTTCGGCTTCTGTACCTTCTTCATCGCTGGCGTGGCCGTGACGCACCGTCACCCGTTCGACCAGCCGGAAGCGGAGCAGGAACTGGCCGACGGTTACCACATCGAGTATGCCGGCATGAAATGGGGCATGTTCTTCGTCGGTGAGTACATCGGCATCATCCTGGTGTCGGCGCTGCTGGTGACACTGTTCTTCGGTGGCTGGCATGGCCCGTTCGATCTGCTGCCGCAGGTACCGTTCCTGTGGTTCGCGCTGAAGACCGCGTTCTTCATCATGCTGTTCATCCTGCTGCGCGCCTCGATTCCGCGCCCGCGCTATGACCAGGTGATGGATTTCAGCTGGAAATTCTGCCTGCCGCTGACCCTGATCAATTTGCTGGTGACCGCTGCGATCGTGCTCTACAACACGCCAGCCGTCGCGGCCCAGTGAGGATTTGACCCATGTTCAAATATATCGGCCACATCGTCAAAGGCACCGGCACCCAGCTGCGCAGCCTGGCGATGGTGTTCTCCCACGGGTTTCGCAAGCGCGACACCCTGCAATACCCCGAAGAAGCCGTGTACCTGCCGCCGCGCTACCGCGGGCGCATCGTGCTCACCCGTGACCCGGATGGTGAAGAGCGTTGCGTTGCCTGCAACCTGTGCGCCGTGGCCTGCCCGGTCGGCTGCATCTCGTTGCAGAAAGCCGAGACCGAAGACGGCCGCTGGTACCCGGATTTCTTCCGTATCAACTTCTCACGCTGCATTTTCTGCGGCCTGTGCGAGGAAGCGTGCCCGACCACCGCGATCCAGCTGACACCGGATTTCGAGATGGCCGAGTTCAAACGTCAGGACCTGGTCTACGAGAAGGAAGATCTGCTGATCTCCGGCCCGGGCAAGAACCCTGACTACAACTTCTACCGTGTTGCCGGGATGGCGATTGCAGGCAAGCCGAAGGGCGCCGCGCAGAACGAAGCCGAACCGATCAACGTGAAGAGCTTGCTCCCATAAGGACAGAAAGATGGAATTCGCGTTCTACTTCGCCTCCGGGATCGCCGTGGTCTCCACCCTTCGGGTGGTGACCGGGACCAATCCTGTGCATGCGCTGCTGTACCTGATCATCTCGCTGATCTCGGTGGCGATGATCTTCTTCTCCCTCGGCGCACCGTTCGCAGGCGCCCTGGAAGTGATCGCCTACGCCGGCGCCATCATGGTGCTGTTCGTCTTCGTGGTGATGATGCTCAACCTGGGGCCGGCCTCGGTCGCTCAGGAACGTGGCTGGCTGACCCCGGGCATCTGGGCAGGCCCTGTGCTGCTCGGTGGCCTGCTGCTGGCCGAGCTGCTCTATGTGCTGTTCGTGACCCCGAGCGGGGCCGGTATCAGCGGCACCACGGTCGATGCAAAAGCCGTGGGCGTCAGCCTGTTCGGCCCTTACCTGCTGGTGGTCGAGCTGGCCTCGATGCTGCTGCTGGCGGCAGCAGTCACCGCCTTCCACCTGGGCCGCAACGAGGCGAAGGAGTAAGTCATGGGTACTATCCCTCTCGAGCATGGTCTGGCGGTTGCCGGCATCCTGTTCTGTCTAGGTCTGGTCGGCCTCATGGTCCGGCGCAACATTCTCTTCGTGCTCATGAGCCTGGAAGTCATGATGAACGCCTCTGCGCTGGCGTTCATCGTCGCCGGCGCCCGTTGGGTCCAACCCGACGGCCAGGTGATGTTCATCCTGGTGATCAGCCTGGCAGCGGCCGAGGCCAGCATTGGCCTGGCGATCCTGCTGCAGCTGTATCGCCGCTTCCACACTCTCGACATCGATGCTGCCAGTGAGATGCGCGGATGAACCTTCTCTTCCTGACTTTCGTCTTTCCCCTGATCGGCTTCCTGCTGCTGTCGTTCTCCCGCGGGCGGTTCTCCGAAAACCTCTCTGCGCTGATCGGCGTCGGCTCGGTCGGTCTCTCGGCGGCCGTGGCCGCTTACGTGATCTGGCAGTTCAACGTCGCGCCGCCCGAAGGCGGCGCCTACAGCCAGCTGCTGTGGCAGTGGATGTCGGTGGACGGTTTCGCGCCAAGCTTCACCCTGTACCTGGATGGCCTGTCGGTCACCATGCTGGGTGTGGTCACTGGCGTCGGCTTCCTGATCCACCTGTTCGCCTCTTGGTACATGCGCGGCGATACCGGCTATTCGCGGTTCTTCTCGTACACCAACCTGTTCATCGCCAGCATGCTGTTCCTGATCCTGGGCGATAACCTGCTGTTCATCTACTTCGGCTGGGAAGGTGTGGGCCTGTGCTCGTACCTGCTGATCGGCTTCTACTACAGCAACCGCAACAATGGTAACGCTGCACTGAAGGCGTTCATCGTCACCCGCATCGGCGACGTGTTCATGGCCATCGGCCTGTTCATCCTGTTCGCCCAGCTGGGCACGCTGAACGTGCAGGAGCTGCTGGTGCTGGCGCCGCAGAAATTCCAGGCCGGCGATACCTGGATGGTGCTGGCCACGCTGATGCTGCTCGGCGGCGCGGTCGGTAAATCCGCCCAGCTGCCGCTGCAGACCTGGCTGGCTGACGCGATGGCAGGCCCGACCCCGGTCTCGGCCCTGATCCACGCCGCGACCATGGTGACCGCAGGCGTGTACCTGATCGCTCGCACCAACGGTCTGTTCCTGCTGGCGCCGGACATCCTCCACCTGGTGGGCGTGGTCGGTGGCGTGACCCTGGTACTGGCCGGCTTCGCCGCGCTGGTACAGACGGACATCAAGCGCATCCTCGCCTACTCGACCATGAGCCAGATCGGCTACATGTTCCTGGCGTTGGGCGTAGGTGCCTGGCAGGCCGCGATCTTCCACCTGATGACCCACGCCTTCTTCAAAGCTCTGCTGTTCCTTGCCTCGGGCTCGGTGATCAACGCCTGCCACCACGAGCAGAACATCTTCAAGATGGGCGGCCTGTGGAAGAAGCTGCCGCTGGCCTACGCCAGCTTCCTGGTCGGTGGTGCGGCGCTGGCAGCCTTGCCGATCATCACCGTGGGCTTCTACTCCAAGGACGAAATCCTCTGGGAAGCGTTCGCCAGCGGTAACAGCGGGCTGCTGTATGCCGGCCTGGTCGGTGCGTTCATGACCTCGCTGTACACCTTCCGCCTGATCTTCATCGCCTTCCACGGCGAAGCCAAGACCGAAGCACATGCCGGTCACGGCCTGGCCCACGGCTTGCCGCTGGGTGTGCTGATCGTGCTGTCGACCTTCATCGGTGCCTGGATTCATCCGCCACTGGCGGGTGTACTGCCGGAAAGCGCCGGGCATGCCGGTGGTGAAGCGCAACACAGCCTGGAAATCGCCTCGGGCGCCATCGCCATCGCCGGCATCCTGCTGGCGGCCATGCTGTTCCTCGGCAAGCGTCGCTTCGTCACTGCAGTGGCCAACAGCGGCATCGGTCGCTTCCTCTCGGCCTGGTGGTATGCCGCGTGGGGCTTCGATTGGCTGTACGACAAGCTGTTCGTCAAGCCGTACCTGTGGATCAGCCATGTGCTGCGCAAAGACCCGGTCGACCGCAGCATCGGCCTGATCCCGCGCCTGGCGCGCGGCGGCCATGTAGCCATGAGCAAGACCGAGACCGGCCAACTGCGCTGGTACACCGCCTCCATCGCCCTGGGCGCCGTCCTGGTGCTTGGCGCTGTCGTGGTGGCAGCGGTATGACCCTGAATCTTGCGAACCTTGCGACTCTGCGAAAGGAAACGAACCCGTCATGATTTTGCCTTGGCTGATCCTGATTCCCTTCATCGGTGGCCTCCTGTGCTGGCTGGCGGAGCGCTTCGGCGCCACCCTGCCGCGCTGGATCGCGCTGCTGACCATGTCCCTGCTGCTCGGCATCGGCCTGTGGCTGTGGGCCCACGGCGACTACACGCTCGCCCCTGCCCCCGGCGCAGAACCGGTCTGGGCCCTGGAATTCAAGGTCCAGTGGATTCAGCGCTTCGGCATCAGCCTGCACCTGGCCCTCGACGGCCTGTCGCTGCTGATGATCCTGCTGACCGGCATGCTCGGCGTGCTCTCGGTGCTGTGTTCCTGGAAAGAGATCCAGGCCCACGTCGGCTTCTTCCACCTCAACCTGATGTGGATCCTGGGCGGCGTGGTCGGGGTGTTCCTCGCCCTGGACCTGTTCCTGTTCTTCTTCTTCTGGGAAATGATGCTGGTGCCGATGTACTTCCTCATCGCGCTCTGGGGTCACAGCTCGGCAGACGGCAAGAAGACGCGCATTTATGCCGCGACCAAGTTCTTCATCTTCACCCAGGCCAGCGGCCTGATCATGCTGGTGGCGATCCT
>NZ_DAMCCR010000033.1:0-37489 GCF_032058845.1 Pseudomonas sp.
AGGTGGCGACACCGCGTCGGCACTGGCCGCCGGCTGCCCGGTGGTGGTCAAGGCCCACAGCGCCCACCCTGGCACCAGCGAGCTGGTCGGCCATGCGGTGATGCGCGCCGTGCAGCAGTGTGGCTTGCCGGAGGGCGTGTTCTCGCTGTTGTATGGCGCCGGCAATGAAGTGGGCATTGCGCTGGTCAGCGACCCGCACATCAAGGCCGTGGGGTTCACCGGTTCACGCAGCGGTGGGCTGGCGTTGTGCAAGGCGGCGCAGGCGCGACCCGAGCCGATTCCGGTGTATGCCGAGATGAGTTCGATCAACCCGGTGTTCCTGTTCGACCACGCCCTGGAGGCGCGCGCCGAGCGCCTGGCGCAAGGCTTCGTCGCCTCGCTCACCCAAGGCGCCGGGCAGTTCTGCACCAACCCTGGCCTGGTGATCGCCCGCCAGAGCCCTGCCCTGCAACGCTTCATCGACGCCGCTGGCGCACAGGTGAAACAGTGCGCCGCGCAGACCATGCTGACGCCGGGCATCGCCAGCGCGTATCAGCACGGCATCGACGCCCTGGCCGCCAATGACAACGCCAGGACGACCGCCAGCGGCCACTCCACCCAAGGCCCTCATCAAGGCCAGGCGCAGTTGTTCGTGACCGACGCGCAGGCCTTCCTCGCCGACCCCGCCCTGCAAGCCGAGGTGTTCGGCGCCGCGTCACTGGTGGTCACCTGCACCGGCGATGCACAGGTCCGCGAGGTGGCCGAGCACCTCGAAGGCCAGCTGACGGCCACCTTGCAGTTGGACGATGCCGACATCGAAGCCGCCCGCGCGCTGTTGCCGACGCTGGAACGCAAAGCCGGGCGCATTCTGGTCAACGGCTGGCCAACCGGTGTGGAAGTCTGTGACGCCATGGTCCACGGCGGCCCGTTCCCGGCCACCTCCGATGCGCGCACGAGCTCGGTAGGCACCGCGGCGATCCTGCGCTTCCTGCGGCCGGTGTGCTATCAGGACTTCCCGGATGCGCTACTGCCCCACGCCCTCCAGCACGGCAACCCGCTGAACCTGCGGCGCCTGCTCGACGGCAAGCGGGAAGGCTGAGCATGGAGCAGACTCCCGTCAGCGATATCGTCGTGGTTGGCGCCGGCATCATCGGCGTCGCCTGTGCCCTGCAACTGGCCCGGCAAGGCTGTCAGGTCGTGCTGGTCGACCGCCAGGCGCCGGGGCACGGTGCGTCGTGGGGCAATGCCGGCCACCTGGCCACCGAACAGGTGTTCCCGATTGCCGACCTGTCGATCCTCAAACGCCTGCCGCGCATGCTGCTCGACCCCATGGGGCCGCTGCGCCTGGACTGGAAATACCTGCCCAAGGCCCTGCCATGGTTCACCCGGCTGCTGCTCAACCTGCGGCCAGGGCCGTTTCAGCGCAGCATTGCAGGCCTGCGCACGCTGAACGAGGGCAGCCTGGCGGCCTGGCAGCGGCTGCTGAGTTTCATTGGACGCAGTGAGCTGTTCCATCAGGACGGCTCGCTGCTGGTGTTCGAGCGCGAGGAATCCCGGGAAGCGATGACAGCTCTGCTGGCGCGCATGCAGGCACAGGAGGTGCCGGTTGCGCTGTGGTCTGCCGGCGAGGTCCAGGCCGCAGCGCCGCAACTGAACCCCGCGTTACTGGGCGGCCTGTTCTTCCCCAGCACCGGCCACTTCATCGACCCCTACCGCGTGCTGTGCGAGCTGTTCGAAGCGGCCCAGGCCAGTGGCGTGCGCTTCGTCCAGGCCCAGGTGAACGGCGGGCAGTTGCACAGCGGTGGGGTGAGCCTCAGCAGCGACATCGGCCCCCTGCACGCCCGGCAAGTGTTGCTCTGTTGCGGCGCGCACTCGGCGCACCTCACCGCCGCCCTGACCGGCCAGCGCGTGCCGCTGGACACCGAACGCGGCTATCACCTGATGCTGCCGAATGAACACCAGCGCCTGCCGTTCGCCGTCACCTCGCTGGAACGCAAATTCATCATGACCCCCATGAGCGGGGGCCTGCGCCTGGCGGGCACGGTCGAATTCGCCGGTCTCGACGCGCCACCGAGCATGGCGCGTGCCTGGCAGTTGCATCGCCTGAGCAGCGGGCTGTTCCAAGATGAACTGAATAGCGAAGGCGCGACGCCCTGGATGGGCATGCGCCCTTCCCTGCCGGATTCACTGCCGGTGATCGACCGTGTCTGCGAGGGGCGTGTGTTGTTGGCCTTTGGTCATCAGCACCTGGGGTTGACGCAAGCGGCGCTGACGGCGGAGTGGGTGGGGCGTTTGGCGGGCGGCGGGGATACGGCGCAGGTGCATGCGTATCGGCTGGATCGTTTTTAGCCGTTCTGTCGCTCACACGGTGCAAGCACCGGGGCCGAGCGCAGCGCCACACCCATGCAGCGCTGCGTCATGGCCCGATCAGGCGACGGGCGCCGACTCCGCTTCAGCGCGCAGGGCTGCGATGACCGATGGCCGCGTCGCCACTCGCTGGCGGAACCGCTCGAGCGCCGGGAAAGCGCTCAGATCGACTTTCAAATGGTCGGTCCAGCCCAGCACTGTGAACAGGTAGGCATCGGCCACCGTGAAGTGCTCCCCACAGGTGTAATCGTGCTCGGCCAGCACGCGCTCCATGTAGGCCATGCGTCGGCCCAGGCGCTCGCGGAACACGGCTTTGACCTCGTCAGGAATGGCGTCGTTGAACAACGGGCTCATGCCGGCGTGCAGTTCGCTGCCGATGAAACTCAGCTGGGCCTGCAACGCGGTGCGCTGCAAGGTGCCGTTGGCCGGCGCCAGCCCGGACTCTGGGTGAAGGTCAGCCAGGTACTGCAAGATGGCTGGGGCTTCGGTCAGCACCGTGCCGTCATCCAGCTCGAGGGCTGCGACATAGCCTTTGGGGTTGATCTGGTAGAAGTCGCGGCCATCGGCGGTGCGTTTGCTCTGGTTGTTCACCCGGATCAAGGTAAACGGCACTGCCAGTTCACGCAGGGTGATGTGGGAGGCGAGTGAACAGGCGAAGGGGGCAAAGTAGAGCTTCATGGGCGGGTTCCTGATCAGAAGAGGTGGCCAGTATTCTCCACTTTCAGGGCGCGCAAAAGAGGCAGGGGATTACAACTTGTTCATCCAATGCCGTGGCCCCAAGGTGAAGTATTCAAAATCGATAGTGGTCTGTCGGGCGATCCGGCGGCCTCGGTACACCTGGCCCTGAGGTTTGCTCAGTCATGGACCGATGGCCGCTTCGATCCAGTGGTAGCGGCGCATCTGCGGGCGTTGCGCCGACCTGTGCTTTTTCGATGGCCGACCATTCGCGATCAGCCAAGCCTGCCCAACGGGCGCAGCGCACCACGCCCTGTCGAGCCAGCGCCCATCAGGCCAACAGCGTCAGTTCTGCACGGCCTGCACCGAACCACCATCCACGCGCAGGTTGCTGCCGTTGATGAACGAGGCGCGTTCGGAGACCAGCAAGGCAATCGCTGCCGCCACTTCTTCGGGCTGGCCGCGACGCTGCTGGACGATGCCGGGGCGTTCTTCTTTCAGGAAGCTCTTGACCGCTTCATCGAAGCTGACGCCCTCTTCCTCGGCGCGCTTTTTCATCATGCCGTCGGTCATGCCGGTTTCGATGAACGCCGGCGCCACGGTGTTGCACAACACGCCGTAAGCCGCTTCCTTGTAGGACAGGTTCTTGATGAAGGCCGCCAGCGCGGCCTTGGCCACGTTGTAAACGGCCTCTTCCCAATAGGGCTGCACCGCGTTTTCCGAGGTGATGCACACCAGCCGGCCCCAGCCGCGCTTGCGCATCGCAGGCACGGTGGCCCGGGCAACGCGTACGGCGCTGAAGAAGTCGGTGGACCACGCCTCTTCATAGTCTTCGTCGGACAACGCCAGCGGATCACCCTTGGCGCCGGTGACACCGGCGGTGTGGATCACGATGTCCACCTGGCCAAAATGCGCTTCGGCCTTCTGCACCAGCTGATCGACCTCAGCCTGCCGGGTCATGTCGGCGGCGACCAGCAACGGCTCGCCCGCCAGGTCCTTGGCCGCGCTGTTGAGCTTGTCCTGATCAAGGTCGGTCAGCACCAGCTTCACCCCCTCCTCGGCCAACAGACGCGCGGTGGCCAGGCCGATACCGCCTGCTGCCCCACTGATCAATGCCACACGGTCTTTCAAGCCTAAGTCCATCAACGGTCTCCTTCAGGGATACGAACAGCGATTCGGTGTGCGAATGCGAGCATGGGTACGGCCAACGCCTGCGGGGTCTGCAAGGGCATCAGGTGCCCTGCACCCGGGAGGGTCAGCAGCGTGCTGTCGGCAAAGTGGGCAAGTGTGGTGCGCCGCTGCTCGTCGGCAGCCGGCACCTGCACGTCGTCCGCGCCGCAGATCAGCAGCGCCGGGTACGGCAGCGGGCCGATACGGTCTTGCCAATCTTCGCGGCTGCCGTGGTCGACCCAGGCGCGCCAGGCGTCAAGGTTGAGGGCCTGCGCATCGCCAATGGCGACTTCACGCAGCGCCTCGGGCAGAGGGTGGAAGCTGGAGTCATCGACGAAGGCTTCGGCCTCTGCACGCGACGCGGTGTAGGCACGCTGTTGGTCGCGATCCTCTTCGCTCATCGGCTGCGGGCCGGGTGGCGAGGGGGCGACCAGGATCAGGCCTTCGAGGTAGTCAGGGCGCCGCGCGGCCAGCACCACAGCCACTTTGCCGGTCATCGAGTGGCCGACGAGGATGCAGCGTTCGAGCTTGAGCTGGCGAATGGTTTCATCGACCTGATCGGCCATCGCTTCGACGGTGTAGCCATGCACCTCGCTGGCATCGCCGAAGCCCGGTGTATTGAGGGCGATACAGCGGTACTCGCGGTCGAGAAAAGGAAGCGTCGGCCCCCAGGTACGGTGTGAGCCGCCGAGGAAGTGCATCAACACGAAGGTGATCGGGCCATGGCCCTGCTGGCTGTGGGGGAGCATCGCACGCCTGTCTCATGGGGTTTCACAATGGAGAGGGCAGCGTAAAAAGGAGTTCATTTATTTGCGCAGCGGGGGCTGCGCCCGCAGCCAGGCCGGCGTACCGCTGCGGCCTCGAGCGTGGTGACTGACAACGCATTCAGCACGCCCTGGCCCTAAGCTGCCCATCACACAGGCTTCCCGGGCGCTACCGCGAACAACGACGCCACGGCATCGAGAAAGTGGAAAGTCTCCGGTGTTCGGGTGTTCAGGCTCATGCCGCCATCGTCTTCCTCGCGCAGCACGAACTGGCCGCCCTCGAGTTGCTCGACCAGCCACGTCAGGAAGGCGCCGAACGAGTCGGCCAGCACGTACTTCTCGTCCTCGTCCCGGCCAAAGTTGATGACCTGCCCCACGGTGCCTTGGGTATCAGGGTCCAGATCGACACCCAGGTAATTACCGCCGTAATCGTAGGCGAAGGGAATCCAGTAACGGTTGGCGTACAGCGGCTTGATCGCGCCGGGCGTGGCGGAGCGTGAAAACGCGCTGGCTTCATCACGATCTTCCGGGGTCCACGCGTCGATGATGTCGTTCCAGGATTGCCAGTGGGCGCGGGCCTGGGCCAGTGACAAGAAGGTGAGGCCGAAAAAAGGGCCGGTATTGACTTCACACCGTTGGCCATCGTGCGTTCGGTAGAGGGCCTTCAGACACTCGGGCAGGGGCCGGCCGATGAACGCTTCGAACGCGTCGAGCGCAGCCTCCGAACAACCGGGTGACAGGTCTTCACGCAGGTCGGGAAGGTGGGCGTCGAGCCAGTGTTGCAGTCGTTCGATCGACGTGTTCATGACACCGTTGCTCCTGGTCAGTAAGGGCGATGCGGGCGCTGGTTCACAGGCATCCCACTGCGTCATCGGGGTCGCAGGTCAGGTGCGGGATGACCTGTTGCAGGTCATCGACCAGCACCTTCGTGCAGCGTTTATTGGCCACTTCGACACCCGCTGCGTTGGTCACGGCCACGCCAGCGGTATGCACGCGGGCTTCATCTGCCTCGCCGTCGTAGTTGCTGTAGACGCCATAGGTATAACCGGCGCTGGTGAACTTGATGAGGCTGTAGTCCACCTGGTAGCGCACATAGTGATTGGCGTTGAAGTCTTTCAGCGAGAACCCCGCGTTGGGGTATTCCAGTTCGGTAACACCCTTGCGTGCGAACCGGTATTGCAAGCCCTGCAAAGTGTCGCCCTGGAAGCTGCCACACACTGCCAACGCCCCATCTCCCGCGACTTCGCACTGCAAGACTGCGCGCGCGTCGCCGCAGACATCGGCAGGCGCGGCGAAGGCAAGGCTCGGACTCAGCAGGATGACAACGCTCAGGCAACGCTGACGCATAAACACCGATTCATTCCATTTCATTGACGAGGTTCCTGATGCGCCATGCGAGGGACAAGCCGGAATGGCCTACTCACTGACTATCGATTCGTTCGATTGCTTCCTGGCTCATTGACCGCCAATCCGCGGGCAAGATTCCGTAGTTGGCCCGGGCGCAGTCAAGGGCGACGCAGGGCTCATCATTCCACGACAGTGCTGTTCAGGATTGAGAACGACTTCAACGAACCCCACATCGAGTGATTCAAGCAGGAACATTCACTCAGTAGCGCACACAAACCGCTGTACCCATTGCGCGAACACGCCTTCGGAAAGGACACCCATGATCGACCTGCGCAGCACACCCGAGGCCTTGAGCCTGCATGTCCGCCGCTATGACGCGCTGCTGCCGTCATCCGCCAGTGACGCCCCAGTCACCGCCAGGCCCGGTGCCCGCCGCCTCGACGCGGCTCAAGCCCTGGACCGCGCCCAAGGCGCCTTGCTCGGCCTGGCCATCGCCGATGCCGTGGGCACCACCCTGGAGTTCCAGCCGCGTGACCGCAATCACGTGCATGACATGGTCGGCGGCGGCCCGTTTCAACTCGCACCCGGCGAGTGGACTGACGACACCAGCATGGCCTTGGCCCTGGCCGATACCTACCTGAGCCATGGCGCCTTCGATTACGACACCTATGCCAAAGCGTTGCTGCGCTGGTATCGCCACGGTGAGAACAGCGCCAACGGTCGCTGCTTCGACATCGGCAACGCGACCCGCGAGGCCCTGCACGGCTGGGAAGTCCAGGGCAAGCACTGGCCGGGCAACCGCGAGGCGTCGAGCGCAGGTAACGGCTCGCTGATCCGCCTGGCACCGACCGCCCTGTTCCACCGGCATTCGTTGAGCGCGACCTGGCACGGCAGCGCGGCGCAAAGCGAGGTCACGCACCGCGCGGAGGAAGCGATTCAGTGCTGCCAGCTGTTCGGTGCGCAACTGCACCTGGCACTCAATGGCGCGGACAAACACGACGCACTGGCGCCGCTGGTGTGTGCGCTGTCGCCGCGCCCGCTGATCATCAATGCCGGCGAATACAAAACCAAATCCCGCGATCAGATTCGCTCGTCCGGTTACGTGGTCGACACGCTGGAGGCGGCCTTGTGGGCGGTCTGGCACACCGACAACTTCCGCGATGCCGTACTGCTGGCGGCCAACCTGGCGGATGATGCCGACAGCGTGGCCGCCACGGCGGGGCAACTGGCGGGCGCGCTGTATGGGGTCTCGGGCATGCCAGCAGACTGGGTGGCGAAGGTGGCGTGGTCGCAGCGGATTCGTGAACTGGCGACCCAGCTGCATGATCGCGCGCCGCTGGGGTAAGAGCCTGAGCTCCATACGCCGCCCCTGAATGTTCAAAGGCGGCGACTGAACCTAGGCCTGGCCGCGCAGCAAGCGAGCGACGCGTTCCCAACCGGCAGTGTCGGCCAGTTGTGCAGGTGTCTGCCCGTCTGCGGTCAGGGCCGAGGCATCGGCGCCGTGCCGCAGCAAGGCGCGTACCACGGGGAAGTTGCCCGCCAGGGCTTCGCGGTGCAGCAGCAGCCAGCCGGCCTGATCGGTGTCACTGACCATGCCTGGGTGCTGGCGCAGGCCTTCTTCGACCTTCTGTTCCATGTTCAGCGCCATCGGGTGGTCACCTGCGTCCAGGGCTTGCAGGGTCAGCCGGTCCTGCGCTGTGTCCAGGCCACGCGTCAGCCGTTGTGCGGGCTGATCAGGGCCCTCCGGCACCAGTTCGATCACACCCGGCTCGCCAAACTCCATGCCCCAGGCCTGGTCATGTTCGTCGCGCTCGGCGGCGTCCATGTCGCTGCGCATCAGATCGATGGTGAAGCCGCCGCAGACCGTGCCCTGGCTCACGTACATCCAGTCATTGAGCAGCGAAACTGGCAGGGTCACATACTCCGACACCTTGTACCCGGTGGCCCATTCCGGCTCGTTGAGCAGCACACCGGTGATGTTGGCGCCGTCGAAATCGATGTCGTTCAGCCACATGTTCTCGATGGTAGGCGCCCGTGGATCGTCGCTCTCCACCGGGAACGACATCTTCACGGCCGCGATTTCCAATGCCGGCACGATGCGGCGCATCTCCCACGACAGTTCGCGCCAGAAAAACTTGAACGTGGCCTGGGCATTGGCGATGGCGGTCTGGAAAGCGGCGCTGTGGTCGTTGGCAGAATAGACAGGCTGGTCGGTCATGCGGGCATCCTTGAACGGGTGGTTTGAAGCGCCGCGCGGCCTGCAGCGACCGCGCGCGGCTGGGTCTCGCCAACTTTGAGTGCTCGAGCGAGCAAAGTTCACCCACGATGCTGGCCCTGCCACACAGCGTACCTGCGCAGCGGTCAGACGTCGGCTGCGGCAGGGCGTGGTTTTCGCCGGCAACGTTCGGAGCAGTAGCGCACCTCGTCCCAGCAGCGCTCCCATTTCTTGCGCCAGGTGAACGGCAGGCCGCACGCAGCGCAGTGTTTTATCGGGAGATCACGTTTCTTCATGACAGCTCGCTCGGGCGACCGTGGATGGACGGTCAGGTAGATGTTCGACAACAGCGAGCGTCACTCGGCAGGCTCTTCGTGCACGCGTTCGCCAGACACCGCGCAGCCTGACCCGCCCTCCGGGCTTTACCGCTCAGGCCAACGCCAAGGCGATCAATGGCGAGCCGACCACCATCAGCACCCCACTGAAAATCATCGTCAGGCTGGCCACCGCTCCCTCTTCGTTACCCAGACCGCGTGCGATGCTCATGCCAAAACCGTGGGCTGCGCTGCCGAGCGGTGCGCCTTTGGCCAGGCGGGTGCGCAGGGGGATGAGTGTCAGAATCAGTTCACCCAGCAGAATGCCGAACAAGCCGGTGATGACCACGAACAGCCCGGTCAGCTGCGCGGTACCGCCCAGGTGCGCCGTCGCCTCCAGCGCAAAGGGCGTGGACACCGAACGCGACAGCAGGCTGCGCGTGATGGCTTCGTCCAGGCCCAGCGCGCGGGCCGCCAGCAGCGTGACCCCGACCGACACCACGATGCTCGCCACGCTGCCGGCCAGCAGCGCCAGCCAATATTTGCGCACGATCCGTCGGTTGTTGTAGATCGGCAACGCGAAGGCGACGGTGGCGGGCCCCAGCAGCCAGACCAGCCAGCGGGTGTCGTGAAAATACAGCGGGTAGCTGGAAGAAGTGGCCTGCACCAGTACGATCAACAGGATCGACGTGACGATGGCGGGCGTCAGCCAGACCCGCGGATGGCGTTTGTAAAGCGCCTGGTTGCCATAGAACAGCGCCAGGGTCACGAGCAGAAACAGCAGCGAGATCAGCGAGTCGTTCATGACGTCACCTGCGCACCCTGTGCCCCGCGGTGTTGACGCACGTGGGTCAATTTGCCGTACTGGCGTTTGCGGATTCGCTGACAGATCAACTCCACCACGCAGGCCGTGACCACCATCACCGAGAGAAAGCCCACACCAATTGCCACCAGCAACTTCAGGCCTTCGTGCTCGAGCAGGTCGGTGTACTGCACCACCGAGACCACCAGCGGGATGAAATACAGCAGCATGTTGGCCAATATCAGCTCAGCACCCGCCTCCACCCACGCGGGCTTCACCACGCCCGTGAGCAGCAGCGCCACCAGCAGCCCCAAGCCCACGATGCCACCGGACACGGGCAGCGCCAGCAGCGCAGCCAGGCGGTCAGCCACGAACCACAGCAGGCTCAACAGCGCGACCTGGGCAAGCGCCCTGGCCCATCGCGAGCCGGGGCTGGAGACGTTCAAACGGGGGAGAGACGACATCGACGGGTTTCCTGATCACTCACTCAATGCGGGAAAGGCTACCGTTGACGCGGTCAAAGAAAAAATGAATTAAAGTTATGAAAATCATGCACACCAGGAATGCACCATGGACATTCGTGCGTTGCGCTACTTCGTCGCGGTGGTCGATCAGCAGAGTTTCACCAGAGCCGCAACACAGTTGCACCTCACCCAACCCACCGTGAGCAAGATGGTACAGCTGCTGGAGGAAAGTTTCGGCGTGCCGCTGCTGGCCCGTGAGGGCAAGCGCTTCAGCGTGACCGACGCCGGGCAGATCGTGTACCAGCGCGCCAGGGAGATGATGGCCGTGCACGAGCGCATGAGGCGCGAGGTCGAGGCACTGCACAAGGTCGAGTACGGCGTGCTGCGCATGGGCTTGTCGCCCTCGACCCATTCGATTCTGGCGCCGGTGTTCGCGGCCTATCACGCCGCCTACCCCGGCATCGAACTGAAGCTGTTCGAGATCGGCAGCAACGACACGCTCGGCCATTTGCGCGAAGGCGTGCTGGAAATGGGCACGCTGCTGGACTTTGCCGGCGCCGGCGATCTGTGGTCGGAGTTCGAAGCGCTGCCGCTGTTCGAATCACCGTTATGTCTGCTGGCGCCCAGTGATTCGCCCTGGCGAGGACGAGACAGCGTGGCGCTCAACGAGTTGGCGAACAGTGAATTCATCCTGTATGGCGATGCCTTCGCGCTCAATGACATGGTCCAGGCGGCCTGCACCGACGCCGGCTTCACGCCCAAGGTCAGCGGGCGCAGCGGGCAGTGGGATTTCATGGCCTCGCTGGTCAGCCTGGGGGTGGGCATCGCGCTGCTGCCCAAGGTGTTCTGCGACACCCTCGAGGCTGATCGCTTCACCGTGGCGCAGGTGCGTTCGCCGGCGCTGAACTGGAAGGTGTCGTTGGCCTGGCGGCGGGAGGGGCATCTGTCGTTCGCGGCCAAGGCCTGGCTGGGGTTGGCAAGGGAGATGCTGCTCAAGGGCTGAGGCAAGGGCGGCGCAGGCAGCATCCTTGCACGGCATCTGGCCGAACGACGGCTGCACGCCAGGGGCCCGGTCGGCAGCGTTTGCTATGAGCCGCAGGCTTTTTCTTGTGCGAAGCGCCCTCGCCCGCTGCACGTAGCGTTCGTTCATGCGCTAATCGGCGCTCCCCTCCGATCCGGTTCCCTGCCACCATGCGCCGCTTTCTCACCCTGCTGACCTGCCTGGCCGCTTGCTCTACCCACGCGGCCGACGACCCGCCGCTGTCGCGCGACATCAAGGACTGGAACGTCACGTGCGACAACGTGCGCACCTGCACCGCGGTGTCGACCCGCCCAGCCCATGCCGAGAAAGGCGAGCTGTATTTCCCCCTGCGCATCACCCGTAAAGCCGGGGCGGACGGTGCACTGCACATCGGCGTCTTCAGCTATGTCGAGGTGCACGGCGACCCGCTGATCGATGGCGAACCGATGCGCATGCCACTGGTGCAACGCAAGCGGTCGGACTACGACGTGTCGGACGTTCCCGAACTGCGCAGCGCGAGCGATGCGGATGCACTGACCTTCATCAAGGCGCTGCGCAACGCGGGTGAGCTGGCCTTCAGCACCTCGGACGACCCCACCCGGGCCTCACTCAATGGCCTGACCGGCGCGCTATTGCTGATGGACGACGTGCAGGGCCGCGTCGGCACCGTCACCGCCCTGGCCAAGCCTGGCCCCGCACCGGCCAGCAGCGTGCCCGCCGCGCCAGCCGCGCCGTTGGCGCCTGACTGGAAAACGCCCGCCGCACTGAGCAAGGCCCAAGCAGAGCACGTGCGTGCGGTGGCCATGAATGTCAGCAGCCAGAGCTGGCAAGTCGAGGTGCTGGACGGCGATGAGCCCAAAGGCGAAGTGCATGCTTTGAACGCAGAACAAGCGCTGCTCATCGTGCAGACCGGCTGCAGCGCCTACAACTGCACCTACCGGCTGTATGTGACGCCCATCGACGCGCCAGAACAGGTCAAGGCCGCGCCCTTCGCGGATGGCGTCGTGCTGCCGGATGTCGAGCCGAACGGCAGCGTCGCCTTCGATCCGCAGACGGGTGAGCTGACCAGCCTGGCCTTGGCCATGGGCATGGGGGGTTGCGGCACCGCCGCGAGTTGGCGCTACGATGGCGCACAGTTCGTGCTTACCCATGCCGCGCAGATGAATGCCTGCATGGGGCTGAGAGACCAGGACTGGCCGGTACTCTGGGAGACCCGCGCACAGCCCTGACATGATCTGCGTCGACTAAAGACGGGGGCCTACTGCGTTTCGACGTCGGGGTCTTCGTCTTCTGGCTCCAGCGGCTTCACATCGTGATTGGCGGGCTTGAGGGGATCGTTGATGAAGGGCACCTGGCTGGGGCCTTGTTCTTCCTGACCGGCTGTTTCGGGTTGCATGGGTTGGATCTCCGGGTGGGGTTTGAACTTCGAGACGGCAAGAGGCGAATACGTTCCCTGCGCGCTGGGCAGGTGAAGAGCGCAGCCCCTCACCGCGGCACGGTCAACCAGTGGCAGGTTGCCCAAGCGCCGGCGGATGGGGCGTGAAGGTCATTCCACTGCCGCTCTGGCGTGAGCGGTGTCCATCGGGCAACACCCTGCTGAAACTGTTGCCGGCACAACAGCGGTCATTTCATATTCCACAAAGAGATATAAATAGGATTTTTAAGTATTTTTTAAAATTTCGGTATCCCTCTATAACGACCTGAACTCCTCGCAGGTTGATCCGTGATGTCGCTCCTCCACTCCTACGCTCAGGTGCCGGGCCGTCCATGGTGTGGTCGAGGAGCGTTTCTGTGGTGCCCCCCTGGCAACAGCTGCTCCACTGTCGCCCTGCCAACAGTGGCGCTACAGGTTGACCGCCCACGAACAGCCGGCGCCCCTTGCGCTGCCCCTAGCCAGCGATTTCACGGCATTGGTACGGCAATTGCCCAGTGCCTTGTCCCTTGCAACCTATCCCTAGAGAGACCTCCCATGAGCACTGGATCACCGATCACCCGTGGCGACGGTTGCGGCTGCCTGCGCACGAACCGCGGGCAGCCGTTGCCCAAGCGCATTCCACACCCTAGCCAGCCCTCTCTACCCCACAGCCTGGACGCCCTGGCCGCGAAGGACATCGCATGAATATCCACGCTCAACCCGCCCCGCTCAGCCCGATGCAGACCGCGCGCCGCCTGGCCGCCGAATTCGCCGAAACCGCCGTCGAACGCGACGAGGCTGGCGGCACGCCGAAGGCCCAGCGCGACGCCATTCGACAGAGTGGCCTGCTCACGTTGAGCATCCCCACCGCGCTCGGTGGCCTGGGCGCCAACTGGAGCGAAACCCTCGCAGTGGTGCGGGAGTTCGCCAAGGTGGACAGCTCGCTGGCCCACGTCTTTGGCTTCCACCACCTGATGCTGGCCACCGTGCGCCTGTTTTCGCGTCCCGATCAGTGGCAACCCTGGTTCGAGCAGTCCGCGCGCCAGCACTGGTTCTGGGGCAATGCCCTGAACCCGCTGGACACCCGCACCGTGCTCAAGCGCTTCGACGGTTGGTACGAATTCTCGGGCAAGAAGAGTTTCTGTTCCGGCGCCAGCGACTCGCAGATGCTGATCGCCTCGGCCATCGATGAAAGCGCCGGCGGCAAGCTGCTGATCGCGGCCATTCCCAGTGGCCGGACCGGCATCACCCTGCACGGCGACTGGGACAACATCGGTCAACGCCAGACCGACAGCGGCAGCGCCACCTTCGAGCGGGTACGGGTCGAGCAGAACGAACTGCTGCTGGACCCAGGCCCGCTGAGCACACCCTTCGCCGGTCTGCGCCCACTGATCGCCCAGCTGCACTTCACCCACATCTTCCTCGGCATCACCGAAGGTGCCCTGGATGAAGCCCGTCAGTACACGCTCAAGGAAAGCCGGCCGTGGTTCCGCTCCAGCGCACAGCAGGCCAGCGAAGACCCTTACACCCTGCGCCATTACGGGGAGTTCTGGGTGGCCCTGGAAGGCGTGCGTCTGCTGGTCGAGCGCGCCGCTGCACTGCTCGACGAAGCCTGGCGCAAGGAGCATGCCCTGGGCGCCGAAGAGCGCGGGCAGCTGGCCCTGGCCATCGCCACGGCCAAGGTGGCGGCGACGCGCACGGGCCTGGACATCTGCAACCGCCTGTTCGAAGTCACCGGCGCCCGCGCGACCCACGCCTCGCTGCGCCTGGACCGCTACTGGCGCAACCTGCGCACCCAGAGCCTGCACGATCCACTGGACTACAAACTTCACGAGCTGGGCAACTGGGCGTTGAACCAGACGCTTCCCACCCCCTCGTTCTACTCATAGGGATTCCCATGCAACTGCTGACCCTCCCCCCTTCGCCGACCCTGGCGACCTCGATCCGGGCTACCGCACAAGTGTTCGAAGACCCTCGATCGCAGGCGCTGCTCGCCCACTTGCAACAGGTCGCCCCGAGCGAGGCCAGCGTCCTGGTGATCGGCGAAACCGGCACGGGCAAGGAACTGGTCGCACGCCATATCCACAACCTCAGTGCGCGCCGCACTGGGCCTTTCGTGGCGGTCAACTGCGGCGCCTTTTCCGAATCCCTGGTCGAGGCCGAACTGTTTGGCCATGAAAAGGGCGCGTTCACCGGCGCCCTGGCCGCCAAGGCCGGCTGGTTCGAGGAAGCCAACGGCGGCACCTTGTTTCTCGATGAGATCGGCGACTTGCCGATGGCCATTCAAGTCAAGCTGCTGCGCGTGCTGCAGGAACGGGAAGTGGTGCGCCTGGGTTCGCGCAAAAGTATTGCCATCGATGTGCGCGTGGTAGCTGCCACTAACGTGCAGCTGGACAAGGCGATCGGCGCCGGCAATTTTCGCGAAGATCTCTATTACCGCCTCAATGTCGTCAGCCTGCAGCTGTATCCGCTACGCGAGCGCCCGGGCGATATCCTGCCGCTGACCCGCCACTTCATCAAAACCTACTGCAGCCGCCTGGGCTATGGCGATGTGCGCCTGAGCCCGGACGCTGAACGCAAACTGCTGAGCTACGACTGGCCTGGCAACATTCGTGAGCTGGAGAACGTCATCCACCACACTCTGCTGGTTTGCCGTAACGGCCTGGTGCAGGACGATGACCTGCGTTTGTCACACCTGCGCATCGAACGTCACGACCAGGCCCAGGCAGCGCCCGTCGAGAGCGCCGAGCAACAGTTGCTGCGCGCCTTCCAGCGTCTGTTCGAGGAACAGACCGGTGGGTTGCACGAAACGGTCGAGGACAGCCTGCTGCGCAGCGCCTATCGTTTTTGCCACTGCAACCAGGTGCACACCGCCAGCCTGCTGGGGCTGAGCCGCAACATCACCCGCGCGCGGCTGATCGCCATCGGCGAACTGGTGGTCAACCGGCGACGCGCGCAGAGCCAGGCACACGCCGAACGGGCGCTGCAACTCTCGATCTAGAAAGTAAGCACCGCCAAGGGCTTCGACCATGCCGGCCTGCGATGGCCTGTACAGCTTGCCGGGTTTGTTGCGTGGCTCGCGGTGCACAGCGTCAGCCACGCGTGGGCTGCTTTGGCGCAGTGCACCGCCTCAGCCGCCCGTTGGCTGTTTTGCGCAGTGCACCGCCTCAGCCGCCCGTTGGCTGCTTTGGCGAGGTGCGCGGCCAAGCCGCGCGCCCGCAAGCGCAATCCAGGTGAGCGGCCGCCACCGCGTCAGGCCGCCATGCGGCCCTTTCAAGGGGGAAGTTCACGGCAGGTTCAAGCCACAGCCCGCGCTGCCACTTGCTGCTGCTCCAGCTCACGCACCAGCGGCAGCACGTGCTGGCCGAAGTACGCCACTTCTTCCTGAAAATGCAGGAAGCCGGACAGGATCAGATCCACGCCAACGGCCTTGAGCGCAACGATGCGCTCGGCGATCTGCCGCGGAGTGCCGATCAGGTTGGTCTTGAAGCCATCGTTGTACTGCACCAGGTCTTCAAAGGTCGACTTGGCCCAGTTGCCCTCGCCCTCCGGGCTCGCTGCACCTGCGTGCTTCGCTTCGCTGCCGAAACCGTTGACTGCTTCCGGGTCGGCCTTGGCGATGATCTCGGCCAGCACGGCGCGTGCTTCCTCTTCGCTGTCACGGGCGATGATGAAGGCGTTCACCCCAACCTTCACCGCGTGGCCGTTGGCCGCCGCCTTGGCGCGCAAGTCATCGACCTGGGCCTTGATGCCCTCGACGCTGTTGCCGTTGGTGAAGTACCAGTCCGAGACGCGCGCGGCCATGTCGCGCGCAGCGCGCGAGCTGCCGCCCTGAAAGATTTCCGGATGCGGGCGCTGCACGGGCTTGGGTTTGAGGGTGTAGTCGTGGAAACGGTAGAAGTCACCGTGGAAGCTGAAGTTGTCCTGGGTCCAGATGCCCTTGAGGGCGCGGATGAATTCTTCCGAGCGGCGGTAGCGCTCGTCGTGGTCGAGCCACGGCTCGCCGATGGCGCGGAATTCGCCCTTGAACCAGCCCGAGACGATGTTGACCGCGATGCGCCCGGCCGTGAACTGGTCGATGCTGGCCAACTGCTTGGCCGCCAGTGCAGGCGTCCACGGACCGGGCAGGATGGCCGCAATGACCTTGAGCTTTTCGGTGGCGGCCAGCAGTGCATGGCTGATGGTCACTGACTCGTGCTGGTTGTCAGCGCCGTAGCCGGCGGTGAAGCGGATCTGCGACAGCGCATAGTCGAAGCCTGCCCGTTCGGCAATCTGCGCCAGCTTGCGGTTGTAGTCGATGTCCCAGCTGGTGCGCTGTTCGATCTTGCTGACCACCAGGCCGCCGCTGACGTTCGGCACCCAGTAGGCGAATCTGATCGCTTGGCTCATGTGGAAGTCTCCTGTCACTCGGATGGGTCAGGCTGCGCTGGCAACCGGAACGGACAAGGGCGTGCGCAGACCGCCCGACACCACCAGCACATCGATCATGTCTGTACTCATGCTTGTCATTCCTGGCCAGTGAGCGTTGTGCCGCAAGACAGGAGCAGCAACCGTGCCAAGCGATGAAGACGTTGCGAATCAGACACTTGAGCCAAGCACCCGGCACATGCGCTGTCTACCGGGCCGCAGAGTGCGGAAGCGGTGACCGACAGCCAACAGCGCGGCGATCCCCCGGGGCTGTTTCGCCATCAACAGCCATTCAACAAGCTGTTGCGAGCGCCACAGCAGGCTTGTTCACTGAAATTACAAACCATTGATAAACAAGGCTTTTGCGAAAGGGCACGGAGTTTGCGAAGCACTCGGCGTCTGCATTCGCACCCTATTCGAGGAAAACCCTGATGACCGCTCGAGCCCACGTTCCCCAGCTTTCTATCGGCACCGACTATGAGGTGCTTGCTGCCAGGTTTCGACCGTTGTTCGCGCGTATTGCCGAGGGCAGCGTCGCGCGCGAGCGAGACCGCGACCTGCCGTTCGAACCGATCCGCTGGCTCAAGGAAGCAGGCTTCGGCGCGGTACGCGTGCCGCTGGAGCATGGCGGGGCCGGCGCCTCGCTGGTGCAGCTGTTCCAACTCCTGATCGAACTGGCCGAGGCCGATTCCAACCTGCCGCAGGCCCTGCGCGGGCACTTCGCCTTCGTCGAGGATCGCCTCAACGCTCACGCCAGCGCCGCCCAGGATGTCTGGTTCAAGCGCTTCGTCGCAGGCGACCTGGTGGGCTGCGCCTGGACCGAAATCGGTGCGGTGAAGATCGGTGATGTCATCACCCGCGTGTCGCGCCAAGGCGAGCAGTGGGTCGTCAACGGGACCAAGTACTACAGCACCGGCAGCCTGTTCTCGGACTGGATCGACCTGTTCGCCCGTCGCGACGACACTGGCGCAGATGTCATCGCAGCAGTCCGCGCCAGGCAGCCGGGGATCACCCTGAGCGACGACTGGGACGGATTCGGCCAACGCACTACCGGCAGCGGCACTTCGGTGCTCGTCAATGCCGTGGTCGAGCCCGAGAACATCATCGATTTCAGTACCCGCTTCAAATACCAGACCGCGTTCTACCAGTTGGTGTTGCTGGCCGTGATCGTCGGCTCCGGGCGCGCTGCGGTGCGCGACTTCAGTGCCGAAACCCGCACCCGCACCCGCGTGTTCAGCCATGGCAATGCCCCGGCTGTCAGCCAGGACGCTCAGGTGCTGCAGGTGATCGGCAAGGCCAGCGGCCTGGTCTACGCCGCCGAGGCCGCGACCTTGCGCGCTGCCGAGGCGGTCCAGCAGGCCTATCTGGCACGACTGGGCAATGACGGGGTAGCGGAACGCCAGGCCAACGTCCTCGCCGAGCTGGAGTCGGCGCAAGCCCAGGTCGCCGCCGTGGACCTCGTGCTGCGCGCCACCAGCGACCTGTTCAACGCACTGGGCGCCTCTACCACCAGCACCGGCAAGCAGCTCGACCGCCACTGGCGCAACGCCCGTACCGCCGCGTCGCACAATCCGGTGATCTACAAGGAACGCATCGTTGGCGACTGGCAGGTCAACAGCGCCGAGCCTCCCTACGTGTGGCAGATCGGTGGCGGCGCCAAGCAAGGCTGAGGGGTAATGCCCGTCATCCAGTTTGAGGTTCATGTGCTTGGGTTTGTCTGATTCATGCATGGGACTGATGGGCAGTCAGTCACCTTTTCGCCCTTGCGGCGACTTACTTTTGCACAGGCGCAAAAGTAAGCAAAAGGCCCCGGGCTCCGCCAGCCGGCCCTTCGCTGCGCTACGGGGGCCCTGCGTTCCGGGGCTCTACGGGGCTGCGCGGCCTACGGTTTGCTGCGCAAACCTACATCTCGCGACTTCGGCTGCGCCTCAGCGGCGCTGCGCGCCGGCCCCTTCGAGCCCCTGCACTTCGGCCGGCTGAAGTCGCAATCCCGGGTGCCTGGACGGGCCAGTCATGAAGAGCACAAGCAAAAGCAAGGCTACGGCTACGGTTCTTACTTAACGTTCATGAGGGGTCCGCATTCTGCAGAAAGAAGCGGCACCCCATGGGAGCGGACGGTCCGGCGCTCCGGTACAGTCGCGAGAGTCGGCGCAGCCGACTCAAGGCTGCGACCCCGATTGTCCTGACGGTATGCGGTTCCGGGATAGGGCCGGCTGCGCCGGCTATAGCGGCTATAGCCTACAGAGAAACTGCGATCCACGGCGAAGATAGCGCTGAGCTACCAGCCATTGAGGTAATGATCGCCGAGCAGACGTCGCTGGGTCGGTAGCGGCGGTTCGGCCTGGCCGGCTACTGGCTGCGCAAGGCTGTGCCCGGCCAGCTCGAAATGCGTCTGCGTGGCCACGCGCGCGGCCTCGGCAGCCGCCAGGCGGAACGTGATCGCTGCGGGCTGGGAATCATCGGCGCGCGCCTGCAGTGCATCGGCCGCGTCGATACGGATGCGCAGTTCGCCAACGGCCGCGATCACCAGTGCTTCGTGGCGGGCGCTCTGCCCGCGCAGGTAGTCGAGCAGGGCAGCTTCGATGTGACGGGCATGGGCCAGATCGCTGCGACCTTGAGCATGGGTAATGAACATGGTGTGACCTCAGTTCCAGGCATGACGGGGCGGCGTGACGCCGTTGAGTACGCGATTGCCGACCAGGTGGTATTTCCAGCGCACCGGGTCATGCAGGGTGTGGGTGCGCGCGTTGCGCCAGAACCGATCCAGGCCCTGGCTGGCCGAAACACTGCGCGTGCCCCCCAGTTCCAGCAGCCGGCTTGAGGCCTGCAGCGCAATCTCGGTGGAGAGCACCTTGGCCTGCCCGACGATCAGCGACGCCTCGGCGACACGGTCTTCGCCAGGCTCAGCGACTGCGCGGTCCACCGCCTCGCCAGCGCGTTGCAGGATCGCTTCGGCCGCGTGCAGGCGCCAGGCCAGCTCGCCGATCAGCGCCTGGGCAAGCGGATCCTGCCAGCCATGCTGCAGGCCGCTGTCGACCCAGGGCCGGGCGACGCGCGCCACCCGCAGGGTTTCAGCAAAAGCGCCGCGAGCGATGCCGGTGTCGACAGCGGCCTGGATGATCTGCGAGATCGGCCCATCGGCGCTGGGCTGGTCGTAAGCCTTCCACGCCGGTATCACCGCGCTCGCCGCCACCCGCACCCCCTCGATACGGACCTGCCCGCTGGCAGTGATGCGCTGGCCGAAACCATCCCAGCTGTCGATCACGGTCAGGCCGGCGGCGTCACGGGGCACGAAGGCAATGTGCGCGCGACCCTGTTCATCGACCCCGGCCACCGGCACGACATGCGCGAACAACGCGCCGGTACAGTAGGCCTTCTCGCCGTCCAGCACGGCATGATCGCCCTCGAAGCGTATCTGCGTCTGGAAGGTGGTGACGTATTGGCTGCGCGCCTCGGAGAAGGCGTTGCCAAAGCGGTAGCCCTGCAACGCCTTGGTGTAGTACTCGCGCTTCTGCGCTTCGCTGCCGGTCAGGGCCAGGTTGCTGAGCACGCCGAAATGGTTCTGCGGCAGTTGCCCGAGCGAGGAATCGGCGGCAGAAATGATGGCAATGACTTCGCTGAGCGTGACGTAGGAAACGCCTGCGCCGCCGTAGGCCTTGGGCACGGTGATTGCCCACAGGCCGCTGTCGGAAAAGCGCTCCAGTTCCTCCCACGGCAAGCGCCGCTCGCGGTCACGCACCGCGGCCTCGCGGGCGAAATCGGTAGCCAGGCGCTGCGCCACGTCGATGGCATGAGCATCATCGTCGATGACCTGCGCCAGGCGCCGGGGTTGGGGACTGACGGGTTCAGGCAGTTCCAGCAAAGGTGATACGGTCATGTGCGACTCCATGGGAACGGGCTACCCGTGCTACAGAGCACAGCCCGTACCAAGTCCTGAAAGGCCATCCAATCAATCGGTTAGCGGTTTTCGCAGCCAGTGTCGAAGCCCCTGCAAGGACAATCTGCGGATCGACTGTTGCTGGCCGCACACTGTGCCTAGAGGCCGATGTCGAGCGGGTACTGGGCGATCAGACGCATTTCGTCGACGTTGGCCTCTGCGCTGTGCCCGCCGCCGACCCGGTGGGTGGCCTGCAGCAGATTGAACGACAGGTCCTTGACCGGGCCGCTCTGCACCACGTAGGTGAGCCACAGGTTGCGCTCCCAATGGCGGCCGTTTTCGATGCCGTTGTAATAGCGGTAGGCCCCGGTTGCGCGGGTGCCATCGATGTCTGCGCCGCGCACGTAGCGCGCGGTCAGGCTCAGGCCGGGCACGCCGAGGGCTGCGAAGTTGTAGTCGTAGCGGGCTTCCCAGGCGCGTTCGTTGGGGTTGTTGAAGTCCGAGATCTGGGACGCGGCATCCAGTTGCAGGTCGTAGGTGTTCCACACGTAGTCGAACGGTGTGTCGCCATCGATGCGGGTGTACGACAACTTGAAGGCATGGGCGCCCACGGCGAGGCCGGTGTGCACACTCCAGGCGTCGTTGTCGATCGGTCCGGCCAGCGCCTGGCCGCTGTCGCGAGTGCGGTAGTAGTTCAGGCCGCTGCTCAGACTCAGGTTGTCGCCCAGCGCTTGGGCGTGGTCGACGCTGAAGAACGACTGGTTCCACACATCGTCCAGGCGGCTGGTGTGCAGGCGCAGGGTCAGGCGGTCGTTGAAGCGGTAGTCGCCGCCGAGATACACCACGTCGTTGGCACCCTTGAGACGTCCGGCATACACGGTTCCGAGGTCGCCACGATGACTGCTGGCGCTGCGGTCACTGCTCGATTCCAGCTTGCCGCCCTGCAACGTCAGGCCCTCCAGGGACGTGTTGTTGAAGATGAAGCCGCGCAGGGTCTGCGGCAGCAGGCGGATGTCGCTGGCATGCAGCACCGGACTGCTGGGGCGGACGTCGCCATAGCGCAGTTCGGTGTCGAAGGCACGCACCTTGAGCGCGGCGCCGACCTTGCCATAACTGTCCTTGGGCTCGCCGTCGGACCCGGGTCCGCTGCGCGGCACGATCCCGGGCACCCCGACACCGTTGCCGACCGTGCCGTTGCCGCCGTCGAGCTTGAGCCCCAGCAACCCTTGCACATCGACACCGAAGCCGACCGTTCCGGGAGTAAAGCCCGAGCGCAGATCGGCGATGACCCCATGGCCCCACTCACGGTGCTGGCTTTGCCGCTCACCGTTGCTCGGGTTACGGGTGAAGTCGCCGTTGCGGTAATCCTGGCTGAAGAAGAAATTGCGGTTGAGCACGCTCAACGTGGCACCGTCCATAAAGCCGTCTTTTTCTTCGTTTGCAGCAAAAGCGCTGCTGGTCAACAGCGCGGTCAGGGAAAGAGCAGTTTTCGAATAACGGGTCGCACACATGGCAAGGTCCTTTGGAAGCAGAAGTCAGCGCTCGCGGGAGCGCGGTGCTTTCGTTATTCCAATCGCCGTGCCAACGGTATAAATCAAACAAATTCAATGAGTTGTCAGTAACATCGGACACTTTCACAACCTGCAGCAGGTGCAGTGTGTCGAATGACTGTTGATAGGAGTACAGTCGCAGTCTAGACAGCCACTGAGTGTTTCAACTGCAAATTTGGGCTATGGCAGGCTGCAGCGCTCCCGAATTTTAGGCGAACCGATAGCACAACCATAGAAAGTCCGTTGGCAACCGACCACGCCGCCGCACTCGACGCTGCATGAGAACGTCAAGGACATACGAAAGAAATACAGCCGGAGCGGCCAGCCGAGAAAGCGGAAGTTAGTAGACTGCATCCACTGCGCGTAGGGAGTGCGTGGGTGATGTATAAAATTCTTGAAAAAAGGCCAAGAATCAGGAGGTAGTCAAAAGACCTTAAAAACAGCGGACGCCTCCCGATGATGTAGGTGCATCTGAACATTCTTGAAGGCTGGCTTTACAAAATTATTACAATCAAGCATGAGCAGGCTTACAGGCTCGCAATACGGCGGTTAGGCCAAGCTTTGTGCTTCGGCTTGGATACCTTGTGTCTGCTTTCGACCAAATACAAAATCCAAGAATTTCTCAGACCAAGCTCAATAGATACTTCCTATTGATGAGCGACGCGCCGGTTAGCGTCCCCTAATGCGCTCTCTCGGTTAATCACCCTCTCGTTCACGATTCGACGAACTACAGGCTCCGCGGGCTTTTTGGGAGGGGTGGGCTTGGACGCTGTGGGCGTCGCAGAGCTGTGCTGTTTGGTCATTTCGAACTCCTGCTCGATGCGCCGGAGGCGTCATCATACGTCATGCGAGATAGAGGCGCACTAGGCTTGGTTGGAGGCTCAGGCTTGGGTTTCGATTCGGCAGCATCTGCCTTTTCGGGCTTGGTCATCGTTTCATCCGGCTTATGGATCAGGGCTTGTTCAAGCAGCGTAGTACGGTTTTCCAATGCTGTTACCGTCGAACTGGCCGATCGTGCAGCAACCTCCTCCGTGAGGCGTGCCAGCTGCGCAGCAACGTGACGATCCCTGATGGAAAATTCTTTTCGGGGCGACGAAGTATCCATGTCATAAGCCACAAAGATAAAGCTGGCTAGCACCAGGGGTACACAGGAAAGCAAACAGCAGACAAATGCCTTGAACACCAATCGAGAGCGCTTTTCATTGACCAGAGCATTGTGGGTCGCACAGGCGCTTAGCGCTCTGCCGATGAACGCTTCAGTTTCGTTCTTGGGATCAATTAAAGTAAACGCTTCATCTTCAGAAACGGACGCATTGTAAATTTCAACCTCCTTGTTGTATTGCACCTGCCCCTCGTAGTACTCCTGTATTTTCGTCGCATAGGGCATCCTGTTGAATTCCGATCCACTGAACGCCTTGCAATTAAAATAGGCGGAAATCGCAGTCATCATCAACACCAGGACAATGAACACCACGATGACATAGGCCACGCCCGGTTTGATGGAGAAATCAAGGAACCTCGCCAGGTACACTGTGACGGACACGAGCAGAAAAATTGCCGTAAATAAAAGCTGGACTTTTATGCTGATATTTTCTTTGATGCGCTCCTCATAGGCGTACATCTTTTCATAGATCAGATTCATATCCATATTCCTAACAAAAGCCCTTGATCCGCTGGTACCAGAAAGCATTTCTGCCGCGATGGCATGGCATGGCAACGCAACAAACCCTGTATCATGAGCAAGCGGCAATTCTTCAAGCCGGCCGCGTTAAAGTCAATATGGATTCCGTAACCGCAAGAAACCGGACTCTTTCACAAACTCAGAAGCTGTCCGAAAAGTGTTAAGCGCATAATGGGCGAGGCAAGAAAAGCCGGCGGCGTCCCCAACAGGCGCCGCGGATGCAGCGCCCTGGTCAGGCGCCACCCACTGTTCTGAACACAGCAGCACCAAATCTCAAGGTTTTTCCACCCCCAACCGAACGCACTCAAACCCTCGCCTTCCCCCCCAGATAGAACTGCCCGATATCCTCACGCCCACGCAGCTCCACTGCCTTCCCCTCCCCCACCACGCGCCCGCTTTCCAGAATGTAGCCATAACTGGCATGCCGAAGCGCCACATTGATGTTCTGCTCGGCCACCAGAAAGCCCATACCCTCCTGGGCATTGAGCTGCGCCACGATGGCGAAAATCTCTTCGACGATCATCGGTGCCAGGCCCATGGACGGCTCATCGAGCAGTACCAGTCGCGGCTGGGTCATCAAGGCCCGTCCGATGGCGAGCATCTGCTGCTCCCCGCCCGAGGTCAGCCCGGCCTGCGTTTTACGTTTGGTCTGCAAGCGTGGAAACCAGGCGTAGATCCGTTCCAGGTCCTGCTCCAGCTGCCGCCGCGACGGCTTGCGCAAAAAGCCCCCGCTGCGCAGGTTTTCCTCGATGGTCAGGTGCGCAAACACATGCCGCCCCTCCAGCACATGGACAATGCCCTGCCGCGCCAGGACGTTGGGTGCCACGCCGGCAGTGCTCTGCCCCTGAAAGTGGATATGGCCGCGGCTGACTCGCGCCCGGTCGGCCTGGACCAACCCGGAGATCGCCTTGAGCGTGGTGCTCTTGCCCGCACCGTTGGCCCCGAGCAGGGCGACGATATCGCTCTGCCCCACCCGCAGCGACACGCCGGCCACGGCCAGAATCGCGCCGTCATAGATCACTTCTATATCGTCTACCGCCAGCAGCGCCGAGTGAGCAGCGCTGGGTCGGGTTGCCTGATTCATGGGATCGTTCCTCGTTGGAAAGCTGCAGGCTGCACGCATGGACATCGCGATTTCAGGTTATGGCCCCAGGCTCGGACGCTGGAGCGGGATGACGGCGATCGGCTCACGCTCAAGGCCCAGGCCTGAAGCCTGAGCCCCGCAGCGCGAATGCCTACCCCGTCACGCCCCGCAATCACGCGGCGTCAGGCCCTTTTCCTTGGCGAATTCCGCTGCCTTGGCATCAATCAGTGGCCGCAGGATGGCGCGATCGGCACGTACCCAATCGGTGATCAGCGTCCAGCGCTGTCCATCCCACTGCTGCACCTTGGCGGCGCCGCCCCCCTCATGGTCACTGCACGACAGCTTCAATGGCTGCATCAACCCCAGGAAGCCGATCTCCTTGAGCCGCGCATCGTCCAGATTCAAATGCTCCAGGCCCCAGCGGCCCTCCTCGCCGTTGAGCGGCCGCTTGCCAAACTGCTGCTGCCCAGCGCGGATCGCCTCGACGGCAATGGCCGCGTTCACCAGCCCTGAGTTGTAGTACACGCTGCCGAAGCTCTGCGGGTCCTTCAGGTCGCTCTTGCCCTTGTCGAGGATGTGTTCCTTGATGCGCTGGTGAATGTCGAACGTGGTGCCCCCCGGGTACGGCGTCAACGCCAGGTAACCCTTGCCCGCGGCACCCGCTGGCAGCACGTCTTCGTTGGAGCTGGCCCAGATGTCGCCGACGATGCGCTCCACCGGGAAACCGAAGCGGGCTGCGGTCTTGATCGCGACCGGCGTAGAGACACCCCAGGTCCGCAGGAACACCCAGTCGGGCTTGAGCTGGCGCACCTGACGCCATTGCGCGGCCTGCTCGTTACCCGGGTCGGCCACCGGAATCTGGATGTTCTCGAAGCCGTACTTTTCCGCCAGCAGTTGCAGCGGCCCCTGGGTTTCCCGGCCATAGGCCGAGTCGTGATAGACGGTAGCGATCTTCTTGCCTTTGAGCTTGTCCAGCCCGCCTTCACGCTCGGCGACGAAATTGATGAAGGCCGAGGCCTCGCTGTAGAAGGTCAGCATCACCGGGAAGTTGTACGGAAACACTCGGCCGTCGGTGGCTTCGGTGCGGCCGTAACCCAGGGTGATCAACGGGATCCTGTCGGCCTCGGCCTTGGCGCTCAAGGCATAGGCCGCCGGTGCACCATTGGGCTGGTAGACCGCCACGGGCGCACCATTGAGGCCATTCTTGAAGCGCTCGTAGCATTCGATGCCCTTCTCGGCGGTCCACTCGGTCTCGCATTCCTGCCAGACCAGTTTCACCCCATTGATACCGCCCTCCACCTCGTTGATGTAGCGCAGGTAGTCGATCATCCCGGCCCACACCGGAATGCCGCTGGAGGCATAGGCGCCGACCCGGTAGGTGGCCAGGGGGAAGAACTGTTCGTTGGCGGCCTGGACGGCCTGGGGCAACGCAGCGTACGAAGCGAGTGCAAGACCCAGGGCGGCGAAACGACGTGTGAAGCGTGCATGCATGATGAGGATCTCTACGGATGCGCCAAGCCACGCGGCCAGGCGCTGGGTTCAGGGGTCAGCGCTCGCTGGCGCAATCGCGCGGGGTGATGCCTTTTTCCTTGGCGTAGGCCGCGGCCTTGGCCTCGATCAGCGGCCGCAAGGTGGCGCGATCGGCCTGCAGCCAGTCGGTCACCAGCACCCACTGCTTGCCGTCCCACTGCTGCACGCGGGCCGCGCCACCGCCTTCGTGGTCTGCGCACGACAGTTTCAGCGTCGGCAGCAGACCTTCGAAACCCAGGGCCTTGAGCCGCGCGGCATCGATGTCCAGGTGCTCGAAGCCCCAGCGCGCCTCCTCGCCGTTGAGCGGCCGGTTGCCGAAGCGGGTCTGGGCGGTGCGCAGCGCCTCCACGGCGATGGCCGCGTTGATCAGGCCGATGTTGTAGTACACCTTGCCGAAGTAGCTGGGGTCCTTGAGGTCGCTCTTGCCGGGGTCGAGGATGTGTTGGCGCAGGCGCCGATGAATCTCGAAGTCATTGCCGCCGGGGAACGGTGCCAGGGCCTGGTAGCCCTTGGCTGCAGCGCCTGCGGGAATCACGTCGGCTTCGGAGCCGGCCCACACGTCGCCGATAATGCGATCCACGGCGATGCCAAAGCGCGCGGCGGTCTTGATCGCGACCGGGGTGGACACGCCCCAGGTGCGCAGGAAGACCCAGTCCGGCTTGAGCTGGCGCACCTGTCGCCACTGCGCGGACTGCTCGTTGCCGGGGTCGGCCACCGGAACCTGGATGTTCTCGAAACCGTACTTCTCGGCCAGCAGCTGCACGGCTGCCTGGGTTTCGCGGCCATAGGCCGAGTCATGGTAGACGGTGACGATCTTCTTGCCCTTGAGCTGCTCGAAGCCGCCTTCACGCTGCGCAATGTAGTTGATGCCCACCGAGGCCTGGCCGTAGTAGTTGAGCAACAGCGGGAAGGCATAGGGGAACACGCGACCATCGGTGGACTCGGTGCGGCCACCGGCACCGTCGATCAGCGGAATGTGATCGGCTGCGCCCTTGTCCATCAAGGCGTAGGAACCCGGCGTGCTGTGGGTGAAGAAGAATGCGGTCGGCGCGCCGTCCTTGCCACCCTTGTAACGCTCGTAGCATTCGACGATGCGGTCGACGCTCCATTCGGTCTCGCACTCCTGCCAAACCAGCTTCACGCCATTGATGCCGCCCTCTACCTCGTTGATGTAGCGGAAATAGTCGATTTCCCCGGCCCACCAGGGAATACCACTTGAGGCATAGGCGCCCACCCGGTAGGTGGCCATGGGAATGAACTGCTGGTCGCTGGCGGCCTGAACAGTCGGCAGCAGGAACTGGGTGCCGAGCGCCAACAGGCTGGCGAACATGTGGCGATGCAAGGTTTTGCGCATGGTGTGAGCTTCTTCTGAGGTGTTGGAAACCTCCTTTCCCGGCGCCGGGTCAAGGCGTGTTGAGGTGACGCAGGATTCAGAAACGCAGCGGCCAGACACGCCAGCGTTCGCGCAGGTTGCCGAGCAGGCGCACCAGCCCCTCCGGTTCCTTGATCAGGAACGCGATGATCAGGCCGCCGAAGAGAATCTTCTGCAGGTTCTGCAACTGCCCGGCATCGACGTTGCCGTCGAAGAGCCACTGCCCCACGTGGCTGAGCAGGATGGGCGTGAGGCTGATGAACGCGGCGCCGATGAAGTTGCCGGCGATGCTGCCCATGCCGCCGATGATGATGATGAACAGGATCTGGAACGAGCGGTTGATGTCGAAGCTGCCGGCGCTCGCCGTGCCCAGGTAGGCGAAGGCCCACAACGCGCCAGCGATGCCCAGGTAGAAGGAGCTGACGGCGAAAGCCAGGCGCTTGTAGCGGTCCACCGGAATGCCGATCACCGAAGCGGCGGTGTCCATATCGCGGATCGCCATCCAGTTGCGCCCCACCTGGCTGCGCACCAGATTGACCGCGACCCAGGTCAGCAGCAGCACGCAGCCGAGGGTCAGCAGGTAGCGCCCCACCGGGCTCGCCAGGCTCACGCCGAACAGCTCCAGGCGTGGCGCGCTGATGGTGCCGGAGGACGCGTAGTTGTAGAACCAGGGGAACTTGGCGAACACCCACTCCAGGAAAAACTGCGCCGCCAGAGTGGTGACCATCAGGTAGAAACCCTTGATCCGCGCGCTGGGAATGCCGAACAGCAGCCCCACGGCCGCGGCGATCAGCCCGCCACCGAGCAGTGCCAGCGGCAACGGCAAGCCAGGCAGACGCAACAACAGGCCATAGGTGGCAAAGGCGCCCACCGCCATGAAGCCGGCAGCGCCCACCGAGGTCTGCCCGGCATAGCCGGTCAGCAGGTTCAGGCCCAGGCCCGCCAGTGACAGCACCAGGAAGGGAATCAGGATCGCGTTGAGCCAGTAGTCGTTACCCAGCCATGGCACACCGACCACGGTCACCAGCAGCAACAAAATGAGGGTCCACGGCCAGTGTCGCCGAGCGAGGATCAGCGGCGCATCGTCGAAGCGCGTACGAAGGCGTGAAGCGGTAGCGGTCATGGCGTCATACCCGTTCGATGGCCCGGTCGCCGAACAGACCGGCGGGGCGGATGTAGAGGAAGATCAGCGCGAGGAAGTAGGCGAACCAGGGGGTGATGCCGCCGCCGATCAGCGGGCCGATGTAGGCCTCGGCGAGGTTCTCCGCCGCACCGACGATCAAGCCGCCGACGATGGCCCCACCGATGGAGGTGAAGCCGCCGATGATCAGCACCGGCAGCGCCTTGAGCACCACCAGCGACAGCGAGAACTGCACGCCCTGGCGCGCGCCCCAGAGCAGCCCCGCGACCAGCCCGACGATCCCGGCCACGGCCCAGACGATCTGCCAGATGCGGTTGAGGTCGATGCCCAGCGACAGCGCTGCGCGGGTGTCATCCGCCACCGCGCGCAAGGCGATGCCGATGCGCGTCTTGTTGAACAGCAGGGCCAGCACCAGTACCAGCAGCGCCGATACCCCGGCGGCAATGAGGTCGAACTGGCTGATCATGATGTCGCCGACGAATAGCGGCACATCCTCGATCCCCAGGTCCAGGGCACGCACCTGCGCGCCCATCAGCCCCTGGGCCAGCCCCTCGATCACGAACGACAGGCCAAGCGTGGCCATGAACAGGGTGATCTGCGAGCGATTGACCAGCGGCCGCAGCACCACACGCTCGATCAGCAGCGCGCCCAGGATCATCACCACCACCGTGACAGCCAGCGCAACGGCGAACGGCAGGCCCTGGTCATGCAGGCTGACGAAGGTCAGCGCGGCGAACAGCAACATGGCGCCCTGGGCGAAATTGAAGACGCCGCTGGCCTTGTAGATCAGCACGAAGCCGATCGCCACCAGTGAATACATGGAGCCTGCGAGCAGGCCGCCGATCAGGGTTTCAAGGAAGAAGTTCATGCGTGCGGCGTCCCCAGGTAAGCGGCAATCACATCAGGGTTGGTCTGCACTTCGGCCGGAGTGCCGTCGCCGACCTTGCGCCCGTAATCGAGCACGACCACATGGCTGGACAGGCCCATGACCACCTGGATGTCGTGTTCGATGAGCACCACGGTGGTACCCAGATCGCGGTTGATGTCGGCAATGAAACGGCTCATGTCCTGTTTTTCCTCGGCGTTCATGCCAGCCATGGGCTCATCGAGCAGTAGCAGGGTCGGTTGCGCGATCACGGCGCGGCCCAGTTCCACACGCTTTTGCAGGCCGTAGGCCAGGCTGCCTACGGCAACATCACGCCAGGGCTGCAGTTCGAGAAATTCCAGTACGGCCTCAGCCCGTTCGGTGAAGGCCCGTGCTTCGCGGCGCGCCCGTGGCAGCCCCAGCGCCTGCTCGATGAACAGGCTGCGCTGAAAGCGCGACAAGCCGGTGAGCAGGTTGTCCAGCACACTCATCTGCTTGAACAAGGCATTGTTCTGGAAGGTGCGGCCGATCCCCAGGCGCGCGGCCTTGAGCGGATGCGGACGCTGCAAGAGCGCATCGGCGAAATACAGCTGGCCGGTATCGGCCTTGTAGACACCGTTAAGGATGTTCAGCAGCGAGCTCTTGCCTGCGCCGTTCGGGCCGATCAGGGCGCAGATCTCGCCGCGTCCGACGCTGAACGACAAATCGGAAATCGCCTTGACGCCCTTGAACGCCAGCGACACGTTGCGCACTTCGAGCAAGGCGTTCATGCCGCGCGCTCCAGGTACTCGTGCAGCCAGGCTGCCGGGCGTGCCAAGACGGCAGTAGGCGGTGCACTGGCCACCTCGATACGCCGCAGCCGAGCAAAGCCCAGCAGCCGCCGAACCCGTGCCTTGAGCCAACGACCGACAGCACGCTGCTGGTTGGCCAGGGCCCAGTCGCAGGCTTGCCGCCGCCAGCTGCCGGGAGGTGCCAGTCGCGATTCGATCTCGGCCGCCAGCGCCTCGACCCGCCTGGGCGAGAGCAGCAGGTCGGTCGGGGTGATCTCGCGCCGATCGCGGCTCGCCGACTCACTGGTTTCCGGAAACGCCAGCCCCTCGCCCTGCCCCAGCCAGCGCTGCAACACGTGGCTCAGCCCGTCCTGCCATTCAGTGCCTTCGTCGACCCACAGCACGTCGTCGGCCGCCACCTGCGCCCAGCCCTGTCGCTGCGCTGGAGCCGCCTGGGCCACGAACAGCGCCGACAATGGCTCGACCTGCCACAGGCCTTGAGCCATGGCCGAGGCCTGGGCGGAGAACACGCGCAACGGCCATTGCTCGGTGAGACCACTGCCCAGCCAGTTCGCCACGCTTTCACGACATTGCACATAGGCGAAGGTCGGACGCGCCTGGCTCAACTGCCACTGCAGGATGTCGCCCTGGCCGTGGCGGTCGATCATCTGCAGATGGCCGCCAATCTGCCGCGCTGCCAGCGCCACGATCAGCAATGTCGGCTCGAACGCACCGCTCAGGGCCAGCCGCGCGCCCGCCGTGAAACCCTGCTGACGCAAGCCGTCGGCAACGTGCTCGACCTCGCGCTGCACATCGATCCAGCGCCAGGCTTTCCAGATGCCCAGGCGACGATGGCGCAAGGCGATCTGGGTTGGCCGCTCGCGCGCCCAGTGCTGCAAGCTGGCGAGTGCGCCCTCGGCGGCCGGATCGGTGGCTGTGAGGTGCAGTTGATGAAGACTCATGACGACTCCTGTGCGGCTCAGGCCGGCTCGACCTGACTGGGACTGACGCCATCGCGCAGGCGGCTGAGGTCGCGATAGGCGGACGCCGGATGGCTAGCGGGCAAGCGCGGGCCATCGCCGAACAGCTTGTCGCGCAAGGTGCCGGCGCGGTATTCGGTCTTGTACACGCCACGTTTCTGCAATTCGGGCACCAGCAGCTCGACCACATCGCGAAAGGTCTCGTGGGCCAGGGCGTAGGCGAAGTTGAAGCCGTCCACGTCGGTGTCCTCGACCCAGGCCTGCAGTTCATCGGCGACGGTCTGCGGGCTGCCGACGATGAGTGGACCAAAGCCGCCGATGCCCACCCAGTCGGCCAGTTCCTGCACCGTCCACTGCTTGCTCGGGTCCGCCGTGGAGAAGGTTTCCACCGCCGACTGGATGGCATTGGTGTGAATGTGCTTGAGCACCTGATCGGGCTGGTACTGCGCAAAATCAATCCCGGTCCAGCCCGAGATCAGCGCCAGCGCGCCTTCGTAGCTGCTGTATGTTTTCAGTTCCTGCCACTTGGCCTTGGCCTTGGCGTCGGTCTCGTCGACGATCACCGTCTGCAGATTGAAGATCAGCACTTTGCGCGGATCACGTCCGGCTTCGGCGGCGCGCCGGCGGATGTCGGCCACGGTCTTCTTCAAGGTGACTTTCGAAGGCGCCGCCACGAACACGCATTCGGCATGGCCGGCGGCGAAATCCTTGCCGCGGCTGGACGCGCCGGCCTGGTAGAGCACCGGGGTGCGCTGGGGCGACGGCTCGCACAGGTGGATGCCAGGGACCTGGAAGTGCTTGCCGTGGTGGCGAATTTCGTGAACCTTGCTCGGGTCGCTGAAGACGCCGCGCTCACGGTCACGCACCACGGCGCCTTCCTCCCAACTGCCCTCGAACAGCTTGTAGAGCACCTCCAGGTATTCGTCGGCGTAGTCATAGCGCGCGTCATGGTCGCTCAGGGCCTTCTGCCCGAGGTTGCGCGCGCCGCTGTCGAGGTAGGAGGTGACGATGTTCCAGCCAATGCGGCCCTTGGTCAGGTGGTCCAGGGTCGACAGGCGGCGGGCGAAGGGGTACGGGTGCTCGAAGGTCAGCGAGGCGGTCAGGCCGAAGCCCAGGTGTTCGGTGACCAGTGCCATGGGCGTGATCAGCGCCAGCGGGTCGTTGACCGGCACCTGGGTGGCCTGGCGGATCGCGGCGTCGCCGTTGCCACCGAAGACGTCATAGATGCCTATCACGTCGGCGATGAACAGGCCATCGAACTTGCCACGCTCCAGAAGCTTGGCCAGATCGGTCCAGTAGTCGAGGTCCTTGTACTGCCAGGATCGATCCTTGGGGTGGCGCCAGAGGCCGGGCGACTGATGGCCCACGCAGTTCATCTCGAAGGCGTTCAAACGGATTTCACGGGGCATGGGAGCTCCTGGTGGATAAGCCGGGCACCGTATGAGGGTGCGATGACAAGGTTTATCAACAGGATTCGTGCCAAGTTGAATTCGTCTTGAATATCAAGGCCTTGGGATTTTTTAGAACAGCGGGCCTGTGGCTCCCGGCGCAGCATTGTTGATCGTCTGCACAGCCTGCAACAGTGAACGCCCTGCAACAGATGCCGAGCGCCGGTAGCGCGCATCCTGCGCAGGGCGCGCAGTCGACACCAGCCGCCGGGTTGGCTGTGTCATTTTGGCCAACACACCGCCCTTCCTATGGGAGGCGCCAGCCGCGATGGCCGGCGCAGCCGACCCAAGGCTGCAACCCCAATTGATCCGACCTGGATGAAACATCATCACCACTTAAGCCGGCATGTTTCCTACAGCTCCCCCGTCAGAAACTGCGCCCTGCCCCAGCCGAAGCTCCAGTCTTCATCCTGGTTGGAGATGATCGACACCATGATGTCGCTCGCAGCGATCGCGCACCGCTGTTCGAGTTCGCTGCAAAGCAGGCGGTAGAAGCGTTGCTTGGCCTCGACCGAGCGTGGCCGGCTGGTGACGCTGATCAGGGTGACTTTGTCCGTTCTGGGTATGTCGAGCCCGGTGTCCTGAACCACCAACCGGTTGCGCCTGTGTTCGGAGACGATCTGATAACGGTCGCGCTCGGGCACCTCGAATGCTTCGACCATGGCCCGGTGCACGCCCTCCATCAGGCTGTCGATGTAACTGTCGGTATGGCCCTGCACGATATCGATTCGAATGAGCGGCATGTGTTGTCCTGTAATCGGCGCTGAAGAGGTGTTCACCCTAACGCGGGTCACCGCCGCCTTCCACGCCGGCGCCCAGAACTCAGTGTTCGGTCAGCCGCACAATCGCTGTTTCAGCCAGCACTGAAGCCTTCGGCCAGGGACTCGCGCAGGTAGTCCACCAAGGCTTTGACCGCGTTGGGCACATGGCGCGAATAAGGCCTGATCACATGAATCTGTGAAGCGAATGCACCCACGACGTTCCAGTCGGGGAGTACCCGACGCAAGCGGCCGTCGCGCAAGGCGGCCTGCGCGCTGAAATCCGGCAGCAGCGCAATGCCCAGGTCCTGCAGGGCTGCATCGCGCAGCGCTTCGCTGTTGTTGGTGGCCAGGTTTCCCGAGATGGGCACGGTGACGCGTGCGGTCGGGTCGCCGTCGGCGCGCTCGCGCTGGAGGGTCCAGGCCGGCTTCTCTGCTGAACGCGGGTAGTACAGACAGTTATGCTCGCTCAGGTGCTCAGGCTGGCGGGGCTCGCCACGGCGCTGCAGGTAATCGGGTGTGGCGACCAGCAGCGACGCGGTATCGCAGAGTGTCCAGGCCACATGCGTGTCGGGAATCTGAAAGCTGTGGCGAACGGCCAGGTCGTAACCTTCGGCCGTGAGCGAACTCAGCGTATCGGACACATCGACCTGGACCCGCACGTGCGGATACCGGCTCAGGAACCCCGTCAGCCGAGGGATCAACTGCTGCCGGGCGAACGCCACCGGCGCCGTAATCCGCAGCGACCCGCTGAGGGTGGTGGCGGTGTCCCGCGCCGTGACGAAACTCGCTTCGATGCGCGCGTACGCCTCGCGGGCACCTTCATACAGCGACAGACCCGCGTCGGTGAGCCGGACGCTACGCGTGGTGCGCACCACCAGCGGCACACCGGCGGCTTTTTCCAGTTCGGAAATCCGCTGGCTGATCACCGACTTGCTCATGCCCAGTCGCGCGGCCGCCGCCGTGTACGTGCCCTGTTCCTGCAGGACCACCAGGCAGCGGATATGCGTCCACAGCCCCTCGATTTCATTCGCCAGCATCTGCTTCACCTCTGAGACCGATCGGTCGGCTACAGGCCTGCATGCCAACCCCCTCTCGCGTTTCGCGAACGCCCACCGACGCGCTGTGACGCAGGGTACTCAGCCCACGGGGCCGCTTCAAACGCTAAATGACCGCCCTCATACATTTGTATGAAGCCGGCCTGCGCACTCCGAACATTTTGCGATATCAGCCCCCGCCGAGAGCCCTTACCGTCTCTCCCTGGCAGCGTTGATGACTAAAAATAACAGGAGACGATCCATGCCAATGCAGTCCGAACACGACCCGCGCCTCAAACGTGCACTGAAAACCCGTCACATCAGCATGCTCGCCCTGGGCGGCGTCCTCGGAGCGGGGCTGTTCGTCGGCTCCAGCGCGGTGATCGCGGCGACCGGCCCCGGCGCGTTCATCACCTACGCCATCACCGGGCTGATCGTGGCGCTGGTAATGCGCATGCTCGGCGAGATGGCCGCTGCGCACCCCAGCAAAGGCTCGTTCGTCGACTACGCACGGTTGGCGTTCGGCCGCCCGGCCGGGTACATGACCGGCTGGCTGTACTGGTACTTCTGGGTCATCGTGGTGGGCTTCGAGGCCGTGGTCGGCGGCCAGATCATCAATGCCTGGCTGCCCGAACTTCCGGTCTGGGTCATCGCGCTCGGGTTGATGCTCGGCATGACCCTGCTGAACCTGATGTCGGTGCATGCCTTCGGCGAAGCCGAATACTGGTTCGCAGGCATCAAGGTGGCGGCGATTGTGGTGTTTCTCGTGGTGGTGGGCGCGTTCGTGTTCCACCTGTGGCCCAACTCGGATGCCAGTTTCAGCAACCTGACGCAGCACGGCGGGTTCCTGCCCCATGGCCTGAGTTCACTGTTCACCGGTGTCGTGGTGGTGATCTTCTCGATGACCGGGGTGGAAGTGGCCACGCTGGCCGCCGCCGAGTCCGAAGACCCCTCGCGCAATATCCGCAAGGCGGTGAACACGGTGATGGTGCGCATCCTGGTGTTCTTCGTGCTGGCCACGTTCTTCATCGTCATTGCCCAGCCCTGGACCAGCCTCACGCCCGGCAAGTCACCGTTCGTGACCACGCTGGAACACATGGGCATCCCCGGCGCAGGCACCCTGCTCACCGTGGTGATCCTGGTGGCGGTGCTGTCGGTGCTCAATGCCGGGCTATACACCTCCTCGCGCCTGCTGTTCGTCCTGGCCTCCCACGGTGAGGCGCCGCGCTGGATGGCGGCGGTCAGCCGACGTGGCGTACCGGTCAGCGGCGTACTGGTCTCGACCCTGGTCGGTTATGGCTGCGTGGTGATCGCGGCGCTGTGGCCGGACACGGTGTTCCAGTTCCTGATCAACTCGTCCGGCACGGTGTTCCTGTTCGTCTACCTGATCATCTGCCTGTCGCAGCTCAAGCTGCGCCGCCGCTGGGTGGCCGAGGGCAGCCTGAAATTCGCCATGTGGGGCCACCCGTGGCTGCCGCTCCTGGTGACGGCCGCCATCGTTTCGGTGCTGGTGAGCATGGCCTTCGACCCTTCCATGCAGCTCAGCCTGATCCAGTGCCTGATCGCCATCGTCGCCATCGCCGCGTCGTACGCCGTCAAGCGCTTGTCCCGCGCCCCTGAGCGCGGCCTGCAGACGCCACCGGTAGACAGCGTCGAACCCTGAATACCGTGTCAGACACCGCCCGAACCTTGGGTCGTCATTGGGAAGTACCAACATGTCAGCGAAACTCGATTTGCCACAATTGCCCAACAAACCGCTGTGGTTCGCGCAGGGCCCGACGCGCGAGCGGCTCGAAGGCGCTGTGGAGGCCGACGTGGTCATCGTCGGCGCCGGCTACACCGGGTTATGGACCGCCTATTACCTGCTCAAGAGCGATCCTTCGCTGCGCGTGGTGCTGCTCGACCGGCAGGAAGTCGGCTTCGGCGCCTCGGGGCGCAACGGCGGCTGGGCCTCGGCCATCTTCCCGATTTCGCTGCAACGCGTGGCGCAGTTGTATTCGCACGACGCGGCCCTGCAGTTGCAGGCGGCGATGAACGACACGGTCGACGAAATCGGCCGAGTGCTGGCCCTGGAAGGTGTCGAGGCCGACTATGCCAAGCAAGGCTTTCTTTCCCTGGCCCGCAGCGGCCCGCAGATGGCGCGGGCGCAGGCGGCCGTCGAGGCTTCGGCGCGCTTCGGCCTGCCGGAGCAATGGCGAGTGCTCGACGCAGCCCAGGCGCGGGCCAGCCTCGGCGCCGAGGGCACGGTGGGCGCGCTGTACACCGAGCATTGCGCGTTGATCCATCCCGGCAAGCTGGTCCACGGGCTGGCCGCGCTGGTCGAGCGCCTGGGGGCGAAGATCTATCAGCACTCGGCGGTGACGTCGATGGCGCCGGGCCTGGTGCACACCGACCGCGGTTCGGTACGCGCCGAGATGACCGTACGCGCCACCGAAGCCTTCACCTCGCAGCAACCGG
>NZ_DAMCCR010000034.1:0-36743 GCF_032058845.1 Pseudomonas sp.
CACCACAACCAAGCGGGTTGCGCTTGCGCGCGACGCGCCATGCCTGGCGCACCATTGAAAAGCCCGTCGTATGACGGGCTTCTCATTCAGCGCAAAAACCTTACAGCGGCTTGCCGCGATTGCCGTGCTGGCTGACGAAGGTCTGCACCGCCTTGAGGTCATTGGCCAGTACCGTGCAACGCTCCTCACGGCTGAACAGATCGCTCAAGTGCGCGGGCAATTCCAGCGCCTTGGCCACGCCGGCCTGCTCCACCGCCTCGGGGAACTTCACCGGGTGCGCCGTGCCCAGCACCACCATCGGCGTGCTCAGGCTACGCCGGCATTCGCGCGCAGCGCGCACGCCAATGGCGGTGTGCGGGTCGAGGACTTCGCCGGTGTTGGCGAACACCTCGGCAATGGTCTCGCAGGTCTGCTCGTCGGTCACGGCCAGCGAGTCGAACAGCTTGCGCGCTTCGGTCCAACGGTCTTCGTCGACGCTGAAGCCGCCGCCTTGCCTGAAGGTGCTCATCAGCTCGGCGATGGCAGCACCATTGCGACCGTGCAGGTCGAACAGCAAACGCTCGAAGTTCGACGAGACCATGATGTCCATGGACGGCGACAGCGTGGCATGCAGGGTGTCCTTGACATACTGATTGCCGCTCATGAAGCGGTGCAGGATGTCATTGCGGTTGGTGGCGACCACCAGCTGGCTGATCGGCAAGCCCATGTTGCGCGCCAGGTAACCGGCAAAAATATCCCCGAAGTTGCCGGTCGGCACCGAGAAGGCCACCGAACGCGCCGGGCCGCCGAGCTGCAGGGCAGCGTGGAAGTAGTAGACGATCTGGGCCATGATCCGCGCCCAGTTGATCGAGTTCACCGCCACCAGGCGCGTGCCCTTGAGGAACGACTGATCGGCGAAGCTGGCCTTGACCATCTCCTGGCAGTCATCGAAGTTGCCCTCGATGGCAATGTTGTGAATGTTTTCGCCGAGGATGGTGGTCATCTGCCGACGCTGCACCTCCGACACACGCTGGTGCGGGTGCAGGATGAAGATGTCGACGTTGTCGCAACGGCGGCAGCCTTCGATGGCCGCAGAACCGGTGTCACCACTGGTGGCGCCTACGATCACCACACGCTCGTTGCGCTTGGCCAGCACATGGTCGAGCAGGCGACCGAGCAACTGCAGGGCGAAGTCCTTGAACGCCAGCGTCGGGCCGTGGAACAGCTCCATGACCCACTCGTTGCCCTCGAGCTGGCGCAGTGGCGCCACGGCCGAGTGGGCGAACGCACCGTAGGTTTCTTCGAGGATCTTCTTGAAGTCGGCATCGGCGATGCTGCCCTCGACGAACGGACGCATCACCCGGAACGCCAGCTCGTGGTACGGCAGGCCGGCCCAGGAGGCGATTTCTTCCTGGGTGAAGCGCGGCAGGTTTTCCGGCACATACAGGCCGCCATCACTGGCCAGGCCAGTGAGCAGCACGTCTTCGAAATTCAGGGCGGGGGCCTGGCCACGGGTACTGATATAGCGCATGGGGGGGCAAACCTTTGGTTTGAGCGGCAGGCTCTGAGCGCCACGCTGCAAGAGAACGCCGAACGGCGATGGTCTTGCGCGCTGTGTTCAGGGCCTGTCGCGAGTTACGTTACGTTGAGCGGTGGGCTCGAATGGCGAGCTGCAGGACGACGTGGATCAGCATCGTTCTTGCACTCTGCCCTCGGGCCCTGCCGCGAGCTCCGTCATTCCCAACTGCAATACCGCAGTGCGTTTTCTTGCCACTGGCGGCGTGCAGCCAACCACTCAATTCAGCTGTTCGACGCGAATACGCACCACTTTGCCAACCACATCCTGCAGGTCTTCGAGGGCGACGATGGCGTCGTTGATGCCCTGCTCGATCACCCGGTGGGTCAGCAGGATCATCGGCACCAGGCCGTCCTGCTCCTCGGCTTCCTTCTGCATGATCGACTCGATGTTGATGCCACGCTCGGACAGAATGCTCGCCACCTGGGCCAGCACGCCCGGGTGATCCTTGGCCTGGATGCGCAGGTAATAGGCGCTCTCACAGGCTTCGATAGGCAGGATCGGGTGCGCCGACAGCGAATCGGGCTGGAACGCCAGGTGCGGCACGCGGTTTTCCGGATCGGACGTCATCGCGCGGACCACATCCACCAGGTCGGCCACCACCGAGGACGCCGTTGGCTCCATGCCCGCGCCTGCGCCGTAGTACAGCGTCGAGCCAGCCGCATCGCCATTGACCATCACGGCGTTCATCACGCCATTGACGTTGGCGATCAGGCGATCGCTCGGGATCAGCGTGGGGTGCACGCGCAGTTCGATACCGGCTGCGGTGCTGCGCGCCACGCCCAGGTGCTTGATGCGGTAGCCCAGGGCCTCGGCGTAGTTCACATCCGCGGTGGTCAGCTGGGTGATGCCTTCGGTGTACGCCTTGTCGAACTGCAGCGGAATGCCAAAGGCAATGGAGGCCAGGATCGTCAGCTTGTGCGCAGCGTCGATGCCTTCGACGTCGAACGTGGGGTCGGCTTCGGCATAACCCAGCGCCTGGGCTTCGGCCAGCACGTCGGGGAAGGCACGGCCTTTTTCGCGCATTTCGGTCAGGATGAAATTACCGGTGCCGTTGATGATGCCGGCCAGCCAGTTGATGCGGTTGGCCGAGAGGCCTTCGCGAATGGCCTTGATCACCGGAATGCCACCGGCCACTGCAGCTTCGAACGCCACGATCACGCCTTTCTCACGCGCGCGCGCGAAGATTTCATTGCCATGGACGGCAATCAGCGCCTTGTTCGCGGTCACCACGTGCTTGCCGTTGTCGATGGCCTTGAGCACCAGATCACGGGCCACGGTATAGCCACCGATCAGCTCGATGACGATGTCGATTTCAGGGTTGCTGGCAACGTCGAACACGTCCGCGGTAATGGGGGTACCGGTAATCTGGCAGTTCGGGTTGGGCGAGCGCATGGCAATCTGTGCCACTTCAATACCGCGCCCGGCACGGCGGGCGATCTCCTCGGCGTTACGCTGAAGCACATTGAAGGTTCCGCCACCGACGGTCCCTAACCCACAGATGCCTACTTTGACCGGTTTCACTGTGAACTCCCCATAGAACGGGCGGCGCCCTGCGCCGACCGTGAAACGTGCCGTCGCCCCATAGCGACGGCGTGCTGAAATTGAATTACTTGGCCAAGGCCAGCTTCGCCAGCTGCGGCGCCGGCTGATAGCCCGGGATCACCTGCCCGCTTTCGAGCACGATGGCGGGCGTGCCATTCACCCCAATCGACTGGCCCAGTTCGAACTGCTTGCTGACCGGGTTGGCGCACTTGGCGGCCTTGATCTGCTTGCCATCGACCATCTTGTCCATCGACGCTTTGCGGTCGCTGGAGCACCACACCGCTTGCAACTGCTGATCTCCTTCCGAGCCCATGCCCTGGCGCGGGAAGGCCAGGTAACGCACTTCGATGCCCTGGCGATTGAGCTCAGGCACTTCGGCGTGCAGCTTGTGGCAGTACGGGCAGGTGGTGTCGGTGAACACGGTGATGTGCGACTTGGTCTCGCCCTTGGCCGGGTACACCACCATCTCGGCGGTCGGGATGCCATTGATGAGCTTGGCCACGCCCAGGCGCTCGGTCTTCTCGGTGAGATTGACTGGCTTGCCGTCCTTGATCTGGTACAGGTAGCCCTGCATCACGAACTGGCCATCGGGGCTGGCGTAGAGCACGCGGCCACCTTGCAGCTTGACTTCATACAACCCGCCCACCGGGCTGCTGGCCACGCTTTCGACAGGCACGTCCAGCTCGAGGGTCTGCAAGGTCTTGCGAATGGCCTGCTCGGCGCCGGCATTGGCGTCGGCGCCAGTCGCTGCAGCTGCTGTCTTGACTGCAGGTGCAGCAGCCGGGGCCGCGGCGGCGGCAAAGGTGCTGACCAGCGCCAGGGCGGCAGCAGCGAAAATCCGGGTCACGCGCATGGAAACTCCTGAGTACGGATGGGGCACGAGAATGTGGCCTGCGCACATGGCGCGACGACCAGACGGCCCCTGTAACAAAACCGCCCAAGCCTACCACAACGGGCCCGCGCTGGCTGTGGCTGCGCGCACCGCTGGGCAGAACATGAATTTGATTCACCCACGCGGGTGGTGCTGGGCGTGCAGCTGTTGCAGGCGCGCCTTGGCGACATGGGTGTAGATCTGCGTCGTCGACAGGTCGCTGTGCCCCAGCAGCATCTGCACCACACGCAGGTCCGCGCCATGGTTGAGCAGGTGCGTGGCAAAGGCGTGGCGCAGGGTGTGCGGCGACAGCGGCTTGTCGATGCCAGCTACACGGGCATGGTGCTTGATGCGGTGCCAGAAGGTCTGGCGGGTCATCTGCTCGCCGCGCAGGCTGGGGAACAGCACGTCGCTGGGCCGCTCGTTGAGCAACTCGGCGCGGCCATTGCGCACGTAGCGCTCGATCCAGAGGATGGCCTCCTCGCCCATGGGCACCAGCCGCTCCTTGCTGCCCTTGCCCATGACCCGCAGCACGCCCTGGCGCAGGTTGACCTGATCCAGGGTCAGGCTGATCAGCTCAGTGACCCGCAGGCCACAGGCATACAGCACTTCGAGCATGGCCCGGTCGCGCTGACCAATGGCTTCGCTCAGGTCGGGCGCGCGCAGCAACGCTTCGACATCGGCCTCGGACAGTGATTTGGGCAGTGGCCGGCCCAGTTGCGGCATGTCCACCAGCAGGGTCGGATCCACCGCGATCAGTTTTTCCCGCAGCAGGTAGCGGAAGAAACCGCGCAACCCGGAGATGAAGCGCGCCGTAGAGCGCGGTTTGTAGCCTTGATCGAGGCGCCAGGCCAGGTGATCGAGAATCAACTCGCGGCCTGCCTCCGGCAGCGCAATGTCGCGCGCCTGCAACCAGCCGTTGAACAGTGTCAGGTCGCTGCGATATGACGCGCGGGTATTGTCTGACAGGCCTTTCTCGAGCCACAGGGCATCGAGAAACTGGTCGATCAGGGGATGGTCCAGGGTAGGCATGGGCTGGCGCTGGTGTCTGAATAGCCGGCAAGTGTTTCACAGCCGGCAACGGCTTGTCTGCCTCTGCGCAGGTCAGGTCGGCACCCTGCCCCTGGCCAGGCCTCAGGCCATCGGCAACACGGGCACCGGGCGCTTGTTCTCGTCGATGGCGACGAAGCTGAACACGCCATGAATCGCGCGCTCGCGGCCATCGAGGTACATGTTCTCGACGAACACATCGACCTGCACCTGCAGGCTGGTGTTGCCGACCTTGATCACGCTCCCCACCAGCTCGACGATCGTGCCCGCCGGGATGGGATGCTTGAAGTCGATGCGGTCAGTGGAAACCGTCACCAGCGCCAGGCGGCAGAAGCGTGTGGCCGCGATGAACGACACTTCGTCCATCCAGGCCAGCGCCGTGCCACCAAACAGGGTGTTGTGATGATTGGTCGTATTGGGAAACACCGCTTTGGTCACACGGGTGACGGACAGCTCGGTGCGGCGCTGGATTTCCTGGTCGCGTGGGGTCATGGGTTACTCCGGATTCAAGACGCAAAAAAGCAGCCCGAAGGCTGCTTTTTCTTTCGCATGGCAGCCTGGGCTACCGGTCAAACTGCACTCAGGACAGTTTTTCCTTGATGCGAGCTGCTTTACCAGACAGGTCACGCAGGTAGTACAGCTTGGCTTTACGCACGTCACCACGACGTTTCACGGCCAGGCTGTCGATCTGCGGGCTGTAGGTCTGGAAGGTACGCTCAACGCCGACGCCGCTGGAGATCTTGCGCACGGTGAAGGCGCTGTTCAGACCGCGGTTACGCTTGGCGATGACAACGCCTTCGAATGCCTGCAGACGGGAACGCTCGCCTTCCTTCACTTTAACCTGGACGACAACGGTGTCGCCGGGTGCGAAGGTCGGGATTTCCTTGCTCATCTGCTCTGCTTCGAGCTGCTGGATGATCTTGTTGGTCATGCTGTGCTCCTAAGATGGATGACTTGATCCACCATCGATACGTTAACTATCGTTCCGCTCTCGGAGGTATTCCTCGAGCAGCTTTTTCTCTTCTCCAGAAAGTGAGCGACTTTCCAGAAGATCGGCACGCCGTTCGAAGGTCCTGCCTAGGGACTGCTTCAACCGCCATTGCCGGATGTGTGCATGGTTGCCACTGAGCAACACGTCGGGTACACGCTGATCCGCATACACCTCAGGTCGGGTGTAGTGCGGGCAATCGAGCAGGCCATCGGTGAAGGAGTCTTCCTCCGCCGAGCCTGCATGCCCCAAAGCTCCGGGCAGCAGCCGTGTAACCGCATCGATCAGTACCATGGCCGGTAGCTCGCCACCGGAAAGTACATAGTCACCAATCGACCACTCTTCATCGACATGAGCCTGGATGAAACGCTCGTCGATGCCTTCATAACGACCGGCGATCAGGATCAACGACTCCTGTTCAGCCAGGTCTTTGACCGCTTGCTGACTCAGCGTACGGCCTTGTGGCGAGAGATAGATCACCTTCGCCCCAGCTCCGGTCGCTTGCCTGGCACAGGCCAGGGCATCTTCCAGAGGCTTGATCTTCATCACCATCCCCGGACCACCGCCAAAAGGCCGATCATCCACCGTATGGTGGCGATCACTGGTGTAGTCCCGCGGATTCCAGCAAGTGAGTTGCAACAACCCCTGCTTCACCGCGCGGCTGGTAATGCCGTACTCGGTAATGGCCGAAAACATCTCGGGGAACAAGGTGACGACTTCTACGCGAAGGTTGCCCATCAGTTAGAAATCCGCATCCCATTCGACACGCATCACACCGGCCTCGAGGTCGATGGCAAGCACACATTGCCGCGTATAGGGCAACAGACGCTCACGATCATCCAGGCTACCTGCGCAAGGCTTGACCACTACTACATCATTGGCGCCGGTTTCCAACAGGTGATCAACCTTGCCGAACAACTGTTCGTCCTGGTTGATGACACTCAGACCGACCAACTGGTACCAGTAGTACTCGTCGTCGTTCAGGTTGGGCAAAAGGCTGCGCGAGACACAGATCTCGTAACCGCTCAGAAGACGCGCTTCATCACGATCTTCTAGCCCTTTGAGTTTCGCGACCAGCTCCTTTTTATTGGAGCGACCACTCACCAGCTCGACCTGCTTGACCGACCCTTCGCGCCGAAGCGTCCAGTGACGGTAACCCAACAGGTTTTCAATCGGATCGGTAAAGGAATAGACCTTCACCTCGCCGCGAACGCCGTGTACCGAAAATATCTTGCCAACGACGATGAGGTCGTCAGCCATCTCTGGCGTCGCGTTCATACGGTTCAGGCTGCAGCCTTGGCCGCTTCCTTCAGCAGCTGAGCAACGCGCTCAGACGGCTGTGCACCGACGCTCAGCCAATGAGCGACACGGTCTTCCTTGATGGACAGGCGGGTTTCCTGACCACGAGCAACAGGGTTGAAGAAGCCAACCTGCTCGATGTGCGAGCCGTCACGCGGGTTACGCGAGTCGGTTACGGTCAGTTGGTAGAATGGGCGCTTTTTGGAGCCGCCACGGGCAAGACGAATGGTTAGCATTGAACATCGTTCCTGTAGTCGGTACTGCAAATCATGATCCCAGCGGGCACACAGGTGCCCGAAAGGCCGCATATTCTCAGGGAATACACGGACTTTTGCAAATGCCTTTTTCACTGGAGAAAGGCTTGCCTGCGGACTTGCAAGTTAAGCTGCCTGCCGGGGCGGGCAGCGATGACCCCGTCGAAACGGGGGTTCCGGGCCTGGCGGCGAACCACCAGCGCCCTGAAAGGGTTACATCTTCGGCATGCCGCCACCGGGCATCATGCCGCCCAGGCCACGCATCATCTTGGCCATGCCACCTTTGGTGGAAAATTTCTTCATCATTTTCTGCATCTGCTTGTGCTGCTTGATCAAGCGGCCGACATCCTGCACCTGAGTACCGGAGCCCAGCGCGACGCGACGCTTGCGCGAGCCACTGAGCAGGTCAGGGTCACGACGCTCTGCCGGGGTCATGGAGCCGATGATCGCTTCCATCTGCTTGAACTGCTTCTCGGCGGCGCCCTGGGCGTTGCCCATCTGCGACAGGTTGACGCCACCGATGCTCGGCAGCTTGTCCATCAGGCCGCCCAGGCCACCCATGTTCTTCATCTGTTGCAGCTGGTCGCGGAAGTCTTCCAGATCGAAGCCTTTGCCCTTCTTCAGCTTCTGCGCCAGCTTGTCGGCCTTGGCCTTGTCGATGGTCTGCTCGGCCTGCTCGATCAGGCTGAGCACATCGCCCATGCCGAGAATGCGCGAGGCGACACGATCAGGGTGGAACGGCTCGAGCGCATCGCTCTTCTCGCCCATGCCGAGGAACTTGATGGGCTTGCCGGTGATGGCCCGCACCGAGAGTGCGGCACCGCCACGGGCGTCGCCGTCGACCTTGGTCAGGATCACGCCGGTCAGCGGCAGCGCCTCACCGAAGGCCTTGGCGGTGTTGGCGGCGTCCTGGCCGGTCATGGCATCGACCACGAACAGCGTTTCGACCGGCTTGACCGCGGCGTGCAGGGCCTTGATCTCGTCCATCATGTCGGCGTCGATGTGCAGACGGCCAGCGGTGTCGACGATGACCACGTCGATGTACTTCAGCTTCGCTTCACGGATGGCCGCTTCGGCAATGGCCACCGGTTTCTGGCTGAGGTCGGAGGGGAAGAAGGTGACGCCCACCTCGTTGGCCAGGGTTTCCAGCTGTTTGATCGCCGCCGGGCGATACACGTCGGCCGAGACCACCATCACGCTCTTTTTCTTGCGCTCCTTGAGGTGGCGCGCCAGCTTGCCTGCGGTGGTGGTCTTGCCCGCGCCCTGCAGGCCGGCCATCAGCACCACGGCAGGCGGCGTGGCATTGAGCGCGAGCTCTTCGTTGGCCGCACCCATCAGGCTTTCGAGTTCGGCCTGGACGATCTTGACGAAGGCCTGGCCCGGCGTAAGGCTGCGCGACACTTCGGTGCCGACCGCACGCTCCTTGACGCTGTTGACGAAATCCTTGACCACCGGCAGCGCAACGTCGGCCTCAAGCAGCGCCATGCGAACTTCGCGCAAGGTGTCCTTGATGTTGTCTTCGGTCAGCTTGGCCTTGCCGGTGACATGGCGCAGCGTCTGTGACAGGCGGTCGGTCAGGTTTTCGAACATGGTGATCCTTTCAGGCCCAGGTAAAGCCGAGGGTGGTCAGGCGTCCGAGTACCACTACGAGTCCGCAAACCCCTACTGGATGGACGCGCCCAAGGCGCAGCAAGCCGGCGATTATAGCGCAGACCTGAGATTGCGCACACCTGGGCACTGACAGACGCGCCCTTTGCTGATCCAGCCCCGGTACACGGCCCGCCACACTGGCGCAGACTTCCTTGCCCGCTACCTTCTATGCCACACTCCACTTCTTTTCAGGGCTTGCCTCCCAGGACTTATGCTCTCCTCACCCAGCCTCATTCCCAATCTGCTCGCCGCCGGCCTGTATCTGATCGCCACCGTCTACCAGGCCTCGCGCATGCGCCAGGGCCTGCCGGCAGACAAACGCCTGCTGGGCCTGCTCGGTGCCCTGGCGGTGCTCGCGCAGGGCGGCGCGCTGTTTTTCCAGTTGATCACGCCGCTTGGCCTGAGCCTGGATTTCTTCAGTGCCGCCAGCCTGATCGCCGTGGCGGTCATCGCGCTGACGCTGCTGGCCTGCCTGAGCATCCCGGTTGAAAACCTGCTGGTCTTGCTGTTCCCGCTCGGCGCCATCACGGCGTTGCTGTCGCAGTTCGCCCCCGCTGGCACGGTGCCGCTAATCAACGAAGAACCGGGCATTCTTGCCCATATCCTGTTGTCGATCCTGGCCTATGGCCTGTTCACCATCGCGGTGTTCCAGTCGCTGCTGCTTCTATTGCAGGATCACCAGCTCAAGCACAAGCACCCGTCCGGGCTGATCCGCAACTTCCCGCCGCTGCAAACCATGGAAAGCCTGCTGTTCGGCTTTCTCTGGGCCGGCTGGGCCCTGCTCAGCGCTTCGCTGGTGTCGGGTTGGCTGTTCCTCGACAACCTGTTCGCCCAGCACCTGGTGCATAAGACGTCCCTGGCTTGCGTAGCCTGGGTGGTGTTCAGCGTGCTGCTATGGGGTCGCACGCGCCTGGGCTGGCGCGGCCACAAGGCCATCCGCTGGACCCTGGCCGGTTTCTGCCTGCTGATGCTGGCCTATTTCGGCAGCAAGCTGGTACGTGAATTCATCCTGCACATCTGACGATCGCCCATGACCACCCTGCCGCCTGCCACCCTGTTCGGCATGCTCGCCCTGGCGCTGCTCTGGTCAGCGCTGTTCAGCGCGGTGGAGGCTGCGCGCCACCTACCCACCGACGACGAGGGCGAAGCGTCCGCTCTTCCTACTCTGCCGTCCCAAGCGCTGGTGCTTGGCGCTGCCCTGGGCAAGTGCCTGGTGCTGGGCCTGGCCTGCCTGCTCGGGCAGCGCCACGCGGGTGAGCAGGGCTTCTGGCTCGCCGGCTCAGGCGCCGCCGTCGCTCTGCTGGTGCTGGCTGAATACCTGCCCCGGCGCATGGCCCGGCGACACAGCTCAGCGTGCCGCAACCTGGGTGCCCACCTGCTGAAACTACCGGCCATGCTCCTGCAACCGCTGGCCTGCCTGCTCGATGGCTGCGCGCGCCTGCTGCTGCGCCCGTTCCGCCGAGCGCCACAGGCCACGCACCTGCAAGCCGAGCAGGACGATGGATTCGACGAAGACGACATCGCACCGCCACCTCGCTCGCGCCTGAGTGAAGGGTTGCAGGCGCTGGAGCGGGTCACCGTGCAGGACATCCTGATCCCGCGCAACGAGATCGACGGCGTCAACCTCGACGACCCTATCGCACTGATCAGCACCCAGTTGCACGCCAGCCAGCGCACGCGCCTGCCGGTGTTCCATGCTGACATCAATCAGATCGAGGCGGTGCTCAACGTCAAGCTGGTGCAGCACCTCCTGGCAGCCGGCACGCTGACCCACGACAGCCTTCTGGCCGCCTGCCATGACCCGTACTTCATCCCTGAAACGACACCCCTGCAACTGCAATTGCTGAACTTCCACAAGCAGCAGCGACGCCTGGCGATCGTGGTCGATGAATACGGCGACGTACTGGGCATCGTGACCCTGGAAGACATCCTCGAAGAGATCGTCGGCGAGTTCGAAGACGAGCAGTCCCCCGACAATCCGCACATCGAAGCCCAACCCGACGGCCGTTTCGTCATTGGCGGTCCAGCGTCACTCAGGGAGATAAACCGTTGCCTGGGCTGGCATCTGCCCTGCGACGGGGGGCCAAAAACGCTCAATGGCCTGGTGACCGAAGCCTTGGAGAGCATCCCCGAGACCGCGGTGTGCCTGAAGGTGGGTCGTTATCGCCTGGAAATTCTCGAAACCGAGGACAACTGCGTGAGCAAGGTGCTGGCCTGGACGCTCGGACGCTAGGCACTGCGTTGCCCCTCTTGAGGCAGCGCCGAACCCAAGCGCTCTCCTCTGTTTTCAACGCCCCAGAGGCGAGTAACAAGACTTTTCAAAGAAGGCCTGCCTATACTCGGCCACGCTTACCCAGCCCCGCCGTCCCGCCTGCTACCCGCACTCAGCGCCCCACGGCCGATTCGCTTCACTGACTCCCCCGCGCGACTGCTTCGCCATCCTCGAGCAGCGCCCACCGCGCCCCGACCCTCTTGGGCTATGGTCAGTCCAGCACACACAACAACAACGCGCTCCGACACCTGTACCGTCGCACCTGAGCTTTCAGGGCACCGCTGCCGTACGAGACCTGTCCGGACCGCGCAATCGACCGTCAGGGAATTACGCGATGATCTCCAGCAACACCTCTGCCCACACGCCGGCGCCAGTGAACTCACCGGCGCGCGTCGCCACCGCCAGCTTCATCGGCACCGCCATCGAGTTCTACGATTTCTACGTCTACGCCACCGCCGCTGCACTGGTCATTGGCCCGATCTTCTTCCCTTCCGGCTCAGGCACCGTGCAGATGCTCGCCGCCTTCCTCACCTTCGGTATCGCATTCCTCGCTCGACCGCTGGGCTCGGCGTTGTTCGGCCACTTCGGTGATCGCATCGGGCGCAAGTCGACGCTGGTGGCCTCTTTGTTGCTGATGGGTATTTCCACCACGCTGATCGGCGTGTTGCCCGGCTACGACAGCATTGGCGTCTGGGCGCCGATCCTGCTGTGCCTGCTGCGCTTCGGTCAGGGCCTGGGCCTGGGCGGTGAATGGGGCGGCGCGGCCTTGCTGGCCACGGAGAACGCCCCTGAAGGCAAACGCGCCTGGTTCGGCATGTTTCCGCAACTGGGCCCGTCGATTGGTTTTCTGGCCGCCAACGGCTTGTTCCTGACCCTCGCCCTGCTGCTCACCGATGAGCAGTTCCGCGCCTGGGGCTGGCGCATTCCGTTCCTGCTCAGCGCTGCCCTGGTGCTGGTGGGCCTGTACGTGCGCCTGAAACTGGAAGAGAGCCCGGTGTTCGCCAAGGCCGTGGCGCGTCAGGAGCGGGTCAAGCTGCCGGTGGTCGACCTGTTCGCACGTTTCTCGCGGCCAACCCTGCTGGGCGCGGCGGCCATGGTCGTGTGCTACGCACTGTTCTACATCTCGACGGTGTTCTCGCTGAGTTATGGCGTGACCACGCTGGGCTATAGCCGTGAGACGTTCCTCGGCCTGCTGTGTTTCGCCGTGGTGTTCATGGCCCTGGCCACACCGCTATCAGCCTGGCTGAGCGACCGCTATGGGCGCAAGCCGGTGCTGATCACCGGATGCCTGCTGGCGGTGGCTTCTGGCTTCACCATGGAGCCACTGCTGACGTCGGGTTCGACCGCAGGCGTTGCCCTGTTCCTCAGCATCGAGTTGTTCCTGATGGGCGTGACGTTCGCGCCGATGGGCGCCTTGCTGCCTGAACTGTTCCCAACCCATGTGCGTTATACAGGCGCGTCGGCGGCGTACAACCTGGGCGGCATCGTGGGCGCCTCGGCGGCACCGTTCTTCGCCCAGAAGCTGGTGAGCATGGGTGGCTTGAGCTGGGTAGGTGGGTATGTGTCGGCAGCGGCCGTGCTCAGCCTGATCGCCGTGCTGTGCCTGAAAGAAACGCGCGACACTGCGCTGTAAAACGAAGGGGCCGCGAGGCGGCCCCTGGCTGGACTCAGAACTCGACGCTAACCGCCTGCGCTGCCCGGCTGGCCTTGGCCCGTGCGGCCTCGACCGACTCATCGCGCGCCAGGCACACGCCCATGCGCCGCTGGCCATCGATCTGCGGCTTGCCGAACAGGCGCAAGGCCGTGTCGGGCTCGCTGAGCGCGGCGCCGAGGTTGGCAAAAGCGGTTTGGCTGGAGGTGCCGTGCGGCAGGATCACTGCCGAGGCCGAGGGGCCGAACTGGCGCACTACCGGAATCGGCAGCCCAAGGATGGCCCGTGCATGCAAGGCGAACTGCGACAGATCCTGAGAGATCAGCGTCACCAAGCCGGTGTCGTGGGGGCGCGGCGACACTTCGCTGAACCACACCTGATCGCCTTTGACGAACAATTCCACGCCGAACAGCCCTCGCCCGCCCAGTGCGTCGGTGACAGCCTTGGCCACCCGTTGCGACTCGGCCAGCGCCTTGGGGCTCATGGCCTGAGGCTGCCATGATTCCTGATAGTCGCCCTTTTCCTGACGGTGGCCGACCGGTTCCAGGAAGGTGGTGCCGCCCACATGGCGCACGGTGAGCAAGGTGATTTCGTAGTCGAAATCAATGAAGCCCTCGACGATCACCCGCCCGCCCCCGGCGCGGCCGCCTTCCTGGGCATAGGTCCAGGCGCTCTGCAGGTCGGCATCGCTGCGCAGCAGGCTCTGCCCCTTGCCTGACGAGCTCATCACCGGCTTGACCACACAGGGGTAACCGACGTCGGCAACGCCCTTGGCGTAGTCCTCGTAGGTGTCGGCGAAGTGATACGGCGAGGTGGGCAGGTCGAGGTCTTCGGCGGCCAGACGGCGGATGCCTTCACGGTTCATGGTCAGCTGCGTGGCCCGCGCGGTGGGCACCACGGTGAAGCCCTCGCTTTCCAGCTCCACCAGGGTGGCGGTCGCGATGGCTTCGATTTCCGGAACGATGTAATGCGGCTTTTCTGCTTCGATCACGGCGCGCAGCGCGGCGCCGTCGAGCATGTTGACCACATGGCTGCGGTGCGCCACCTGCATGGCAGGTGCGTTGGCATAGCGATCGACGGCGATGACTTCGACGCCCAGGCGTTGCAGTTCGATCACCACTTCCTTGCCCAGCTCGCCACAGCCGCAGAGCAGTACACGGGTCGCCGACGGCGACAATGGGGTTCCGATACGGGTCATCACAGGTCCTCTAGGTGGGTAACGACGATCGCCCGGGGCGATCAGCGAAGCGAATACAGGCTTGGGTCACGGCGCGGCAGCCTGCCGCCGCGCGCGCCAGCTCATGGCCAGCCAGACGACGGTGACGCCAGCAAACTTGGAGGCCATGGCCGTGCCGATCACAACCGGCGTCAAGGCGCCGATCATGCCGAAGAAGATCAGGGTATCGACCGGGATGCTCAGCGCCGAGCTCAGCCATAACCGGTCACGCAGGGGGCGCCGGGTGACAGTGAACACCAGCCAGTCGATCAGCTCGGAAATGAAGAAGGCCGTGGCGCTGGCCAGGGCAATGGCCGGCTCCGAGGTCACGTAGGACAAGACCAGTGCCATCAGCATCGCCAGCAGCGCGCCGTGGCCGTAGCGGGTCTGGACCATGTCGCGCAGGATGAACACCAGCCCGCCCCAGGCCGACCAGATCACGTCTAGGTGCGGGGCGCTGGAAAAAGCGAAATTGATCAGCACGACGCTGCTGATGTAAGCGATGAGAAAGAGCATGCAAGGAGACCTTCGGACAAGCCGCACAGGGTACTAAATTTCCCTGGGTAAGGCAGCCACCGCCTGCCCCGGGTGATCGACAACGGCCAGCGCGACCGCTCATCGAGACCGAGCGCGGAGTCGAGCGCCTGGTATGCGCAGGCGCTAGAGCATCAGGCCTGCGGCCACCGCGCGCTGATGACACGCCAGCAGCACCGCACGCCGCTCATCGTCGTCCATCCGCGACCAGCGGGTGATCTCCGCCACGCTGCGCTGGCAACCGGTGCAGATGTCCTGTTCATCCAGTGCGCAGATGCTCACGCAGGGCGACGCCACCGGGCGCGGCCTGGCCTCACTCATCGTCAGCCACCAGATCGGTTGCATAACGCTGGGCATTGCTGACGTAGTGGGCAGCGCTGGCTTCGAGCAACTGCTTCTGCGCCTCGCTGAGTTCACGCACCACCTTGCCGGGCGAGCCGACCACCAGCGAGCCGTCAGGAATCTCCCGACCTTCGGGGACCAGCGCATTGGCGCCGATGATGCAGTGCTTGCCGATGCGCGCACCATTGAGCACCACGGCATTGATGCCCACCAGGCTGTAATCGCCCACGCTGCAGCCATGCAACATGGCGTTGTGGCCGATGGTCACGCCCTTGCCCAGGGTCAGCGGCGAGCCCATGTCGGTGTGCATCACCGCGCCATCCTGCACGTTGCTGTCTTCGCCGATATCGATCAGCTCATTGTCGCCGCGCAGCACCGCGCCGAACCATACGCTGGCGCGGGCCTGCAGGCGAACCTTGCCGATCAGCGTGGCGGTGGGCGCGGTCCAGCTGGTGGGGTGGGCGTCGACGCGCAGGTTGCCCAGGCGATAGTTCATGGCGAAGTCCTCACGGTGAAACAGCTGGCGGTGCCAGTCTCTTTATGGAAAGCCCAGGCCCGGCCTGAAAGTTTTCGAGCGACGATCGGGCCGTTGGCAACGCGGCACGACCGAGGCTCAAGGCGTTTCGTACAGCGCCTAGGGTTCGATGAACCGTTCAGGCGGCTCGTGCAAACTGATGCCGGCATCAAACAGCAGATTGACCAGTTCGACGATCATGATCGCCGACAGCCCCCAGATCTTGTAGTCGCCGTAACGGTAGCTGGGCACGTACCAGCTGCGCCCCTGATAGTCGATGCGGTGAGTGTGCTCACGCGGGTCCTGGCGAAAGAACGCCAGCGGCACACTGAACACCGCAGCGATCTCGGCGTCGTTGGGGCGGTAGTCGACGTAATCGGGGATCAGCCCGACAAACGGCGTCACCTTCAAACCATGCAGGGAAATCAGCGGGCTGAGCGGGCCGAGCACTTCCACCAGCCCTGGCGGCAGGCCGATTTCCTCCTCGGCTTCGCGCAGGGCGGTGTACACCAAGTCGGTGTCCTCGGGGTCGCGCCGGCCTCCCGGAAAGGCCACCTCGCCGCCGTGGGTCGAGAGACCCTTGGCGCGCAGGGTCAGGACCAGCTCAGGCGAATCGCCACGGGTAATGGGCAGCAGCACCGCCGCTTCCGGGAAGCGGCGGTCCGCCTCAACCGATGCAGGGGTGTGGCTGCCCATCCGGCGAACAAGCTCGTCCAGCATTTACGCATTCTCGATTCCGTGGCCTGCCGAGCATGATGCACCAAAAGCCACTAGCGGCCAAAGCCCTGGACAGTGCCGACGCACGTCCCGACGAGGCCCGCTTGCCGAGCCTGCCAGGCGCACGCCAAGATGGCGGGACATTCAAGCAACGGCCATCAGCATGAACTTCTGCAGCGCCTGTGGTAACCCGGTCATCCAGCGCATTCCCGAAGGCGACAGCCGCCTGCGTTTCGTCTGCCCCGCGTGCCAGACCATTCATTACCAGAACCCGAACATGGTCGCCGGCGTGCTGGCCAGCTGGGGCAGCCAGGTGCTGCTGTGCCGGCGCGCCATCGAACCGCGTCGGGATTTCTGGACCCTGCCAGCCGGGTTCATGGAAAACGGCGAAACCCTGGAGCAGGCCGCGCGGCGAGAAACCGACGAGGAAGCCTGCGCGCGGGTGGGCGAGGCCAACCTGTATCAGCTGTTCGACCTGCCGCACATCAATCAGGTACATGTGTTCTTTCGCGCCGAGCTGAGCGACCTGGACTTCGCCATTGGCCCTGAAAGCCTCGAGGTGCGGCTGTTCGAGGAGCATGAAATTCCCTGGGACCGCCTGGCGTTCCGTACCGTGGCAAAGACCCTGGAATGCTACTATCGCGACCGCATCGAGCAGCGCTACCCCATTGGTCATGAGTACGTGCCCCCGATGAACCTCGCCTCCTCCACCCCACTTCCTCGGGAATAGCGTTTCATGCGTTGCTTGCTTGCTGTGTTCTGCCTGTGCCTGGCGTCGATGGCCCAGGCGGCCTTCACCGAAACCATCGTGCGCAAACCCGTGGCTGCGGTCACCGCGCCGGCGCCTGTCAACGCCCTGCCGGTCGCCCCCGTGGACAAGATCCTGGTGCTCAAATCCGAGCGCCGGCTGCAGTTGATCAGCCGCGGCGAGCCGCTGAAAACCTACCGGATCTCCCTGGGCAAGCAGCCCAAGGGCGCCAAGGTACGTGAGGGCGACAAGCGCACCCCCGAAGGCTTCTACTGGATCGACTGGCGCAAGAACAGCAGCCGCTACAACCTGGCCATGCACATCTCCTACCCCAACGTCTCCGATGCTGCCCGCGCCCGGCGTGAAGGCGTGGCCGCCGGCAGCATGATCATGATCCACGGCACCCCGCTCGATGAGCAGTACCCGGAATGGTACTTCCATACGCTGGACTGGACCGAAGGCTGCATTGCCATGCGCAACGCCGACATGCGCGAGGTCTGGAGCCTGGTCAAAGACGGCACGATGATCGAAATCCGGCCGTGACCGCCCGGTCTCGATCTGATCACTGCGAAAACGCCTACAGGCTTTGCACTCCCGCCTGACGTCCATGTAAGTACGGTACGGCATCCAGACGCACACGCTCGTTCTTAGAATTTCCGCAAAAAACAGTACGAATACGTACGCATCTGCGGAAATGACCGATGTTCAACCTGTGCACGCTCCGAACCGGCTCCTGGCATCGCCTGCTGCTACTCAGCCTGATCCTCACCTCACCCGCCGTGGCCGACGACCTCGCCACGCGCCAACTGCGCGAGCAGCACCAACGCTTCGAGGCCGAGCAGGAGCGCCAGCGTCTGCAACGCTGGCAAGGTCGCCAGCAGCCCGCGCCGGATGACGCAGTGCCGCCACCGGCCGTGCAGAAAGAGGCGCATTGCTGGGCCATCAGCGGGGTGCGCCTGCGCGGCAACAAACGGCTCGGCGACCAGACCCTGCGTGACACCTTGCAGCCGTTGCTCAAACCCTGCCTGGGCACTGATGGCATCAACCGGCTGTTGCGCGCGATCACCCAGCGCTATGTGGCGGCCGGCTATCCCGCCAGCCGCCCGCTGCTGGTCAGCCAGCCGCGAGACGGTGAGGCGCTGGACATCCTGATCGTCGAGGGTTTCGTCGAGCGCATCGAGCTGGACCAGGCCAATCCGGCCGTCTCGCTCAGCGGCGCGTTTCCCGGCCTGCTCGGCGAGCCGCTGTACTTGCCGGACCTGGAACAAGGCCTGGACCAGCTCAACCGTTTGCGCGCGTTCGAGTTCGCCGTGCAGGTGTTGCCAGGCCAACTGCAGGGCGGTTCACGGGTCAGGCTGCATAACGAAAAGCCGGGCAAGCGCTGGCACCTGGACACCACCGTCGACAATCGCGGGCTGAGCGAACATGGCCGCCATCGCCTGATGCTCACCCTGGGTCTCGATAGCCCGCTGGGCCTCAATGATGAGCTGCGCCTGTCCGTGCAGAGGCTGGCACTGGGTGCCCGCGATGAGTTCAGAGGGCTCAGCGCTTCTTACACCGTGCCCTACGGCCCCTGGACCTTTTCCGGCACCGCCGCCAAGGCCGAATGCACCACCGAGTTACCCGGCCCGCGCTGGCTGCGCGTCGTCAGTACCTGCAACACGCGGTTTCTGGGTGCGGGCATCGAGCGGGTACTGTGGCGCGAACAACGCGGCATGCTCAGCCTCTCGACGCAGGTGAACCACACCCGCATCGACAGCGCCATCAATGGCTGGCGCATCGGCCTGCAGAGCCCCGAGCTGCTCACCCTTGACACCGGCCTGCACGGTCTGTGGCTGCAACAGGGGCTGTGGACCGCCTCGGCCGGGATCGCCCTGGGCCGCAGTGTCAGCGACGACCCGCGGCGCAAAACCCTGGCGCCGCACTTCATCCGCTACCACGCCAGCCTCACCCACCGCAGTACGTTGGCCAAGCGCCCTGCGCTGCGCCTGAGCAGTGAGCTGAACGCCCAGTACAGCCCGGACAATGTGCCGGCCGCTCACCGTCTTGGTCTCACCGGCGACAACGCGGTACGGGGCTTTCGCACCCACAGCGTATCTGCCGCCAGCGGCCTGACCTGGCGCAACACCCTCAGCCATACCCTTTCGTCGCCCACCTGGCATGGCCTGCAGATAAGCCCGCGCCTGAGCCTGGACCTCGGCTGGGCCCGTCACCACCGCACCCGCGGCAGCTCACGCGACCGAGACGTCGATGCACAACGCCTGATCGGCGTCAGTGCAGGCCTGCAACTCACACTCCCCGACAGCCAGCAGCTGAGCCTGGACTACCAGCGCGCCCTGTACGCCAGCGATCTCCCCCGCCACGCCCTTGAACCTGGTTTCTGGATCATGGAGTGGCGACTGACCCTGTAGCCCCCGACCTGCCATTTCCCCCACAAGAGAGCATCACCATGAATGAAGCCCGTGAACCCTCCGCCCGACGCCCCGACATCCTGCGCTGGACGATCTTCCTGTGCCTGGCCAGCCCGGGCGCCAGTCTCGCCAACGACGCGCTGCAAGCGGCCACCGGCCTGGCCGGCACCCCGCTGATCGATCTCGGCCATGGCGTACCGGTGATCGACATCGTGGCGCCCAACGCCCAAGGCCTGTCGCACAACCAGTTTCTGGACTACAACGTCGGCCAGCCCGGGGTGGTGCTGAACAACGCGCTCAGCGCAGGCCAGTCGCAACTGGCCGGTGCCTTGGCGGGCAATGCGCAGTTCCAGGGCCAGGCGGCCTCCACCATTCTCAATGAAGTGGTCAGTCGCAACGCCTCCCTGGTCAGCGGCCCGCAGGAAATCTTCGGTCGCCCGGCCGACTACATTCTGGCCAACCCCAATGGCATTACGGTCAACGGCGGTAGCTTCATCAACACCACGCGTGCAACCTTTCTGGTCGGTACACCGGTGATCGAGGACCAGCAGCTCAAGCGCCTGGACACGCTCGAGGCCAGCGGCCAGTTGCAGGTACTCGAGGGCGGTATCCGCAGTACCAGCGGGCTGGACCTGATCGCGCCGAAGGTCACCAGCAACGGCCCCTTGGAAACCCCCGGCGACCTCAACGTGCTGGTTGGGCGCAACCGCCTGGACCGCCAGTCGCTGGAGGTGCTCGAACACCTGCCCGGTGAGCTGGGCAGCATCGATGCCAGCCTGTTCGGCGCCATGCGCGCCGGGCGCATCCGCATCATCTCCACCGCCGAGGGCGCGGGGGTGCGCATGGGACCCTCGAGCCTGGTAGCCGGTGAAGAACTGACCGTGCGCTCGGCGGGCGGGCTGACCCTCGAAGGCACCGAGCAGCGCAAGAGCCACCTGCAGGTCGAGCGCGGCAACATGACCCTGGAGGCCGCCCACGACCTGCACCTGAGCGCAGTCACCGGCAGCGCCCGGAGCATTGACCTGAACGCCGGCCAAGCCCTTGTCCTGGACGGCAAGACCCGGGAAAAGATCACCCGGCACACCGACAGCTGGAACAAGAAAACGCTGTTCGTCACCTACGAGACCTACCACAAGGACACCACCACTACCCAGCGCACGCACCAGGGTGTGATGCTCAGCGCCAGCGATGACATCAGCCTGCACGCGGGCGGTGACCTGTCGCTCAAAGGTGCCCAGGTGGAGGCGGCCGACCAGTTGCGCCTCGACGCCGGCGGCCACCTGCAGCTCAGCGCCGCTGCCGACAGCCAACGGGTAGAAACCCGCGTGCGCCACCGCAAGCACCTCTGGCGCGGTGACAGCGACAGCGACACCTACAGCGAAACCGTCGATCCGAGCCGCCTCAAAGGCGGTGATGTGCAGCTCGCCGCCACCGGCGACGTCCGCATCAGCGCCAGCCAGGTCGACAGCCAACGGGCCTTGCAGATCGACGGTCACTACGTCGAAATCGCAGCCCAACAGCTCAATGGCCATGGCACCCAGCGCGAGTACCGTGGCGACCTGGTCTCGGGCACCTTTTTCGGCAACCGCGACGGCCAGGAAAACCGCGGCGGCGAGGTGGTCGGCAGTTCGGTGAAGTCCGCCGGGCCGATGAAGGTCACTGCGCAGCGTGCCACCATTCGTGGCAGCGAAGTGCGCAGCGCAGAGGACGCGGTGCTCTACAGCCAGTCCGGCCTGCTGGAGATCGGTGCAGCGTTCGGCGACCAGACGCGCAAGCGCACGCGCGCCGACAGCCAGGTGTTCGGCCTGTTGGGTAGCCGCAGCGAGCAGACCCGCGGCGAGCAACAGGTGCTGTCCAGCGACGTGCATTCCGCAACCAACCTGCGTCTGGCCAGCGCGGGAGAAATGGCCATCGAGGGCGCGCGCATCAGCGCCGCGCAAAAACTCGACGTCGAGGCCGCCGGCAACCTCAGCATCAGCAGTGCCGCCAGCCAGCACAGCCTCGACAGCACTGAGCAGCAACGCCGCCTCGACGCCCATGCCGAACAGACCCGCGAGGCCGAGGGCGATACACCCGGCTCGCGGCAGTTCGATGCCGGAGTGGGCTATGAAGTGGCGAGCGTCGAGCAGCATCGTCAGGAAACCCGCCAGAGCGCCAGCGAACTCAAGGGCGGCAGCGTCGACCTGCGCAGCGGCGAAACCCTCAAGGTCATGGGCTCGAACGTGACCGCCGAGCAAGGCGACCTGACCCTGATGGCCAAGGCCGTCGAAGTGGGCGTGACCCGCAACCACACGCAAGACACCACCACGCGCACCACCAGCGGTGGCGGCTTGCACGTCACTGGCGGTATCGACCGGGTGGGCAGCGCCTTCAACGGCAAGCGCGACCAGACCACCACCGAGCACACCCAGAGCCAGGTGCAGCGCAGTCAGCTGCAGGCGGCAGGCGACATCAAGGTCGAGGCCAAGACAGTGATCAACGAGGCCGCCACGATCGAGCCTGGCAAGACGTTCAAGGTCGTCGCCGAACAGGTCGACAACCGCGCCGCAGACAACACCGACACCACCGACACCACGACCCGCAACTGGAGCGGTAGCCTGGGCGCCAGCCTCGAGTACCGCGACCTCACGCGCCCGATCGAACGCCTGGTGCAAGGCGAGGAAGCCGCACGCTTCCAGCAGGCTTCGACCGAAGACGCCATGGCGCCGCCAAGCGTCGGCGCCGACCTCACCCTGGCGCACCAGAATAGCCACAAGGTCGAGACGCAGAGCACCGCCCAGGTCAGCGCAATCAACAGCGGCGACGTCCAGATCAAGGCCCGCACCGTCAACGACGTCGGCACCCGCTATGGCTCCAGCGCCGGCAAGGTGAGCATCGACGCCGAGCAGCACCAGATGCTCGCGGCGCACGACCGCCACACACTCACCGAGGACTCACTGAAGATCGACACCAGCCTGCGCGTCGACACCAGCACGGGCCAGGACCTCAACGCGCGAATCACCGGGGCCGTGGCGAAGGACAGCAGCGCCAGCAGCCGTACCACCGCCCAGGTCGGCAGCCTGCAAGGGCAGGCCGGCATCCAGGTGCAACTGGGCGCCGATGGCCTCTACGAAGGCACACGCATGGACGGCGGCAGCGGCCCGATCCTGATCGACAGCAAGGGCCCGCTGACCCTCAGCGCGGCGGCCGACACCCATGAACAGACCGGCAGCGAGCTCGACGCCAGCCTGTGGACCAAGGGCGGCAACCGGCCTGGCAAGATCGGCCTGGATGTTCGCGGCTATGGCGACTACAGCGCCGCCGAGTCCAAGGACAGCACGGCCAAGGTCGCCCAGCTCGATACGCAAGGCCCGGTGACCTTGCGCAGCGGCGCCGACCTGCTGCTCGAAGGGGTGCGCATCGGCAGCCGCGAGGCACCGGTGAGCGAGGCCCACCTGGAAAGCGCGGGCGTGCTCAAGGACGTGGCCGCCTACGACACCCGCCAGGCCAAAGGCAGCACACTGGGCGGCGGCATGGAAGTGGCCGGCTCACAAGGTGCCAGCAGCGGTGGCGGGCTTGGCGGCCACCTGACTTCGGCCAGGGTCGATGAAGACACGCGCACTGCCCAAGACCCGAGCGTGCACAGCGCCGGCACCCTCGGCATCGCCAGCCAGGCACGCGAAGACCAGGCGATTCACCTGCAGGGCCTGCAGGCCAGTGCGCAAACCCTGAAGCTCGACGCCAGCAAGGGCGGTCTGCTGGTCGAGGCCTCGGCCAACCAGGTACTGCGCGACAACCTGGCGCTGACCGGTGGCGCCGGTTTCAACCTGAGCAAGGCGCCAACACCGGCTGAAGGCACCCGCAGCCTGCATGGCCGGGTCACGGTCGAGCTGGACAAGCGCAACAATCAGACCTGGAACGACAGCGCACTGCGCGCTGATCAGGTCAGTGTGAACAGCGCCGGCAACGCGCGCTTCGAGGGCGTGCGCGTCGAGGCCGAGCAGATCAGCGGCGCGATCGACGGCGACCTGCAGGTGGCCAGCCGCCTGGACCACGTCGACACCACGCAGGTGAAGGTCGATGCGCGCCTGAGCCACGAGAAGAACCCGCAGGGCTACATCAACGCCGCGACCGCAGTGGCCGGCCCGGCGGGCGGCAAGGTCGAGGCAAAAGTGGGCCCTGCGCTGAGCAAGGTAGACCCAGGCCTGTCGCCGACCTTGCGCATTGATGCTTCGCACATCGCCAGCGACAGCGTGGCGCAGCAGAGCGGGCTCAAGGGCAGCCAGGGCATCGCCCTGACGGTCGCGGGCGATACGCAACTGATCGGCGCACGCCTGCAGGCGCCGCGCGGCAGCGTCGAGCTGGGCGGCGGCAGTGTCTCGCAGCAGACCCTGCGCGGGCAGGACTACCGCCGCGACGTGAGCGTCGATGCCTCCAACTCGTTGGTCGACATGGGCACGGCGGTGGCTGAAATCAGCAAGAGCAGAGGCGCGGCCGAAGGCGAGAACGCCCTCGATCTGGGCCTGCTGCGCACCAGTGGGCACAGCCGCGACAGTGAGTGGAAAGCGTCAATCCAGGAGAAGAACAACCGCTGACAGCCTGAGCCACCGGCGGCCCGTTCTCGGGGTCGCCGGTGTTCGCTACTGGTCGGTGACACTTTATTTCGGCGTCACAAAACCTTCATAACCGCGACCTAGGGTTGCGGTTTTCCGTTTCATCACACCAGTAAGGACACCTCATGAGTCAAGAAAGCGGCGACAACCTGGATCGCAATCTCAGCGGCAACCTGCCGATGGCCCACGTCATAGAGGCTCGCCTGAGCCGGCGAACGATGCTGCGTGGCAGCCTGGGCGCGGCAGTCGCAATGATCGCCGGCGTCGGCCTCGGCGGTGCCGAGCCGGCCCTCGCTGGCGAACCACCCTCGGCCGGCCAAGGCTGCGCGCCCGGCGGTCCGCCGTCGAGTGCTCGCCCGTCTGCGGTCACCCTGGGCTTCGACTCGATCCCTGGCTCGCGCACCGATGGTTGCACCGTGGCCGCCGGGTACAGCGCCTACGTACTGGCCCCTTGGGGCACCCCCCTGAACCGCAGCGCCAGGCCCTGGCAAGCCGACGGCAGCAACAGCGCTGTGGACCAGGCCAACGCCATGGGGATGGGCCACGACGGCATGTATTTCTTCCCGATCGACGGCAGCGCCGAAGACGGCCTGCTGGCGATCAACTTCGAGCACATCGACCCGGCTGCCCTGCACCCCGCCGGGCCTACCGTTGACGCCCACGGCAAGCGCCCGGCCGAAGAGGTTCGCAAGGAAATCAACGCCCACGGCGCCGGCGTGGTGCGCTTGAGCAAACGCCAGGGCCGCTGGCAGGTGGTCGACAACCACCCGCTCAACCGCCGCTTCACCACCGCCTCGCGCATGGCCATCGCCGGCCCCCTGCGCGGCTGCGAGCAGCTCAAGACCCGTTACTCGCCCGCGGCCACGCACTGCCGCGGCACCAACAACAACTGCGCCAACGGCTACACCCCGTGGGGCACCTACCTGACCTGCGAGGAAAACTGGCCCGGCATTTTCGTCAACAAGGCCACCCTCCCCGCCGATCAGGCGCGGCTCGGGGTGTCGACCGCCAACGGCTATTACCGCTGGGAAAGCGCAGCGGGTGATCCCAGCGAAACAGACGACGAATTCGCCCGCTTCGACATCACACCAGGCGCCGGTGAGGCCAGCGAGGACTACCGCAATGAGGCCAGCACCTTCGGCTACATCGTCGAGATCGATCCCTACGATGCCCGCACCCTGGCCACCAAGCGCACTGCGCTCGGGCGCATGCGCCACGAGGGCTGTTGCCCCGGCATCGCCCAGGCGGGCAAGCCGCTGGTCTGGTACATGGGCGATGACTCCTACAACGAGTACCTGTACAAGTTCGTTTCCGAGGCGCTGTGGGACCCGGCCGATGCCACCCCCCGCGACCGCCTGGCCACCGGAGCCAAGTACCTGGACCACGGCAAGCTCTACGTTGCACGTTTCGATGCAGACGGACGCGGCGTGTGGCTGCTGCTCGACCCCAGCAGTGCCACTGCCGACGGCAGCACCCTCGGCGCACGCTTCGGCGATCTGCCGGGCGTGATTCTCAATACCCGTGGCGCTGCCGATGCACTGGGCGCAACCCCCATGGACCGTCCCGAGTGGACTGCCGTCAACCCGCTCAACGGTGACGGCTACGTCACCCTGACCAACAACCCCCTGCGCACCGCCGACGGCGTCAACGTCGCGAATCCGCGCGGGCCCAACCGCCATGGCCATATCGTGCGCTGGCACGACAGCGATGATCAGCGCAGCTTCACCTGGGACATCTTCGTCTTCGGCGCCAACGCCGCTGGGGGCGCCGAGATCAACCGCTCAGGCCTGACCGAGCACAATCAGTTCGCCAGCCCCGATGGGCTGTGCTTCGACAGCCGCGGCGTGTTGTGGATTGAAACGGACAACAGCGAGAGCAGCGTGACTGACTACACCAACGACCAACTGCTCGCCGTGGTGCCGCAGCGGTTGCTGGATGCGGCCGGCAAGCCAGCGCCGATCAACGCCAGCAACCAGGACGAGCTACGGCGCTTCTTCGTCGGGCCGAAGGGTTGCGAGGTAACCGGGATCGCCTTCACCCCCGACAACAAGACCTTGTTCGTCAACATCCAGCATCCGGCCAACTGGCCTCGTACCGACAGGGCCACTGACGCGACACCTGCAGGGCGGTCGGTGCGCCCCCGCTCGGCCACGGTGGTGATCCAGCGCGATGACGGCGGTGAAATAGGCACGGCCTGATTGCCCGACAGGCCGCGCCACACCGCTCCGCATTGAGTGGGGCGGCGTGGCGCGGACCTGGATACAGGGCTGAGGCTGCTGAGTACCGTTTCAGATGTCGAGCAACTGCCAGACGTCGTAGGCGGGGGTTTCATAGGGGTGGTGGTCTTTTAGCGCCGCCACCACCTGCGTGATCGCGTCATCGGCCACGACCAGCTCGACTTTCCATTCTTCCAGCCGCTCCACCTCACCCCTGCGTCCGCTGAACGGCTGGCTGCCGTCCAGTGGACGAAACTGGCCCTGGCCGAGGGTCTGCCAGGCGCAGTGGTCGTAATTGCCGATGTGTCCGCCGCCTGCGGCGAACACAGCGGCCTTGACCGCTTCCACATGGCTGTCAGGCACGAAGAAGGCCAGTTTGTACACGCCTCAGTTCACCCACGCCCGTGCGTTGCGGAACATGCGCATCAGGGCCGCATCTTCCTGCCACTCGTCCGGACGCCAGGAGTTCTGCACCGCACGGAACACGCGCTCGGGGTGCGGCATCATGATGGTCACGCGGCCGTCGCGGCTGGTCAGGCCAGTAATGCCCCGTGGCGAACCGTTGGGGTTGGCCGGGTAGGTTTCGGTGACCTTGCCGTGGTTGTCGACGAAGCGCAGGGCCACGCAGCCCGACGCGTCGGCTTCGAGCATGGCGTTTTCACTGCTGAACTCGGCATGCCCTTCACCGTGGGCGATGGCGATCGGCATGCGCGAACCGGCCATGCCGTCGAGGAAGATCGAATTGGATTTCTGTACCTCGACCATCGCAACGCGCGCCTCGAACTGCTCCGAACGGTTGCGCACGAAGTGCGGCCAGTACTCGGTGCCGGGGATCAGCTCGTGCAGGTTGGACATCATCTGGCAACCGTTGCACACGCCCAGGGCGAAGCTGTCGCTGCGCTCGAAGAAGGCCTGGAAGGCATCGCGGGCGCGGCTGTTGAACAGCGCCGACTTGGCCCAGCCTTCGCCGGCGCCCAGCACGTCGCCGTAGGAGAAGCCGCCGCAGGCGACCAGGCCCTTGAACGCTTCGAAGTCGACGCGGCCGGCGAGAATGTCGCTCATGTGCACATCGACTGCGGCGAAACCTGCGCGGTCAAAGGCCGCGGCCATTTCCACCTGACCGTTGACGCCCTGCTCACGCAGGATCGCCACTTGCGGACGCACACCCTTCTTGATGTAGGGCGCTGCAATGTCGTGGTTGACGTCGAAACCGAGCTTGACCGACAGGCCGGGGTTGTCTTCCACCAGCAGGGCATCGAACTCCTGGTCAGCGCAGTCGGCGTTGTCGCGCAGGCGCTGGATCTGGTAGCTGGTTTCGGCCCACTGGCGTTGCAGCTCGCGGCGATCACCGCTGTACAAGGTGGCTTCACCGAGGCGCACATGTACTTCGCTGTTGTTGATCGGCTGGCCGACCACCGCCACGCAATCGTCACCCAGGCCCGCTGCGCTGAACTGCGCCAGCACCACCGGCGTGGAATCGCGGCGCACCTGGATCACCGCACCGAGCTCTTCGTTGAAGAGGATGGCGCAGGCTTTTTCAGGGGTGCCGGTAAGGGTCTTGAGGTCGAGGTTCAGGCCGCAGTGGCCGGCGAAGGCCATTTCCAGCGCGGTGGTCATCAGGCCGCCGTCGGAACGGTCGTGGTAGGCCAGCAGGTGGCCATCGGCGTTGAGGCCCTGGATCACGGCGAAGAACGCCTTGAGGTCTTCGGCGTCGTCCACGTCCGGGGCAATGCTGGCCAGCTGGCCATGGGTCTGCGCCAGGATCGAGGCGCCCATGCGGTTCTGCCCACGGCCCAGGTCGATCAGGATCAGGTCGGTTTCGCCCTTGTCCATGCGCAGTTGCGGGGTGAGGGTCTTGCGCACGTCGGTGACCGGGGCGAAGCCGGTGATGATCAGCGACATGGGCGAGGTCACGCTCTTGTCGACGCCTGCCTCGTTCCACTGGGTCTTCATCGACATCGAGTCTTTGCCGACCGGAATGGTGATGCCCAGTGCAGGGCACAGCTCCATGCCGACGGCCTTGACGGTGTCGTACAGGCGGGCGTCTTCACCCGGGTGGCCGGCGGCAGACATCCAGTTGGCCGACAGTTTGATGTCGGCCAGCTTGCCGATCTGCGCAGCCGCCATGTTGGTAATGGTTTCGCCGATGGCCATGCGTCCCGAGGCCGGGGCGTCGAGCAGGGCCAGCGGGGTGCGCTCGCCCATGGCCATGGCTTCGCCGGTGTAGACATCGAAACTGGTGGCGGTGACCGCACAGTCGGCCACCGGCACCTGCCACGGGCCGACCATCTGGTCGCGGGCCACGAGGCCGGTGATGGTGCGGTCACCAATGGTGATCAGGAAGCTCTTGCTGGCCACGGCCGGGTGCTTCAACACGCGTTGCAGCGAATCTTCGAGCTGCAGCGTGGCCGGATCGAAGGCGTCGCCAAGTTCTGCTTCACGGGTTGCCGAACGGTGCATGCGCGGCGGTTTGCCCAGCAGCACGTTGAGCGGCATGTCCACCGGGGTATTGTCGAAATGACGGTCGGTGACGGTGAGGTGCGGCTCTGCGGTGGCCTCGCCGACCACGGCGAACGGACAGCGCTCGCGTTCGCAGATGGCCTGGAAGCGCTCGAAATCGACGGCGCTCACGGCCAGCACGTAACGTTCCTGGGACTCGTTGCTCCAGATCTCGTGCGGGGCCATGCCCGGCTCGTCATTGGGCACGTTACGCAGTTCGAAACGGCCACCGCGGCCGCCATCGTTGACCAGTTCCGGGAAGGCGTTGGAGATGCCGCCGGCACCGACGTCATGGATGAAGGCGATCGGGTTGGCGTCGCCCAGCTGCCAGCAACGGTCGATGACCTCCTGGCAGCGGCGTTCCATTTCCGGGTTTTCCCGCTGCACCGAGGCGAAGTCCAGGTCTGCCGAGCTGGCACCGGTGGCCACCGACGAGGCGGCGCCGCCACCCAGGCCGATGAGCATGGCCGGGCCGCCGAGCACAATCAGCTTGGCGCCAACGGTGATTTCGGCCTTCTGCACGTGGTCTTCACGGATGTTGCCCATGCCACCGGCGAGCATGATCGGCTTGTGGTAGCCGCGCACTTCGCTGCCGTGGGGGGTATTGATGGACTGCTCGAAGGTACGGAAATAGCCGGTCAGGGCCGGACGACCGAATTCGTTGTTGAACGCTGCGCCGCCCAGCGGGCCGTGGATCATGATGTCGAGGGCATCGACGATGCGCTCCGGCTTGCCATAGGCCTGTTCCCACGGCTGGGCGAAGCCCGGGATGCGCAGGTTGGACACGGTGAAGCCGGTCAGGCCGGCCTTGGGCTTGGCGCCACGGCCGGTGGCACCCTCGTCGCGAATTTCCCCGCCAGAGCCGGTGGAGGCGCCGGAGAACGGGGCGATGGCGGTCGGGTGGTTGTGCGTTTCGACCTTCATCAGGATGTGCACAGGTTCCTGCACGGCACCGTATTCGCGGCTATCCGGGTTCGGGAAGAAGCGCCCGGCCACGCTGCCGACGATGACCGAGGCGTTGTCCTTGTACGCCGACAGCACGCCTTCGCTGTGCATCTGGTAGGTGTTCTTGATCATGCCGAACAGGCTTTTTTCCTGGGCCTGGCCGTCGATGTCCCAGGTGGCATTGAAGATCTTGTGTCGGCAATGCTCGGAGTTGGCCTGGGCGAACATCATCAGTTCGATGTCGTTGGGGTTGCGCTTGAGGCCCTGGAAGGCCTCGACCAGGTAATCGACCTCGTCGTCGGCGAGCACCAGGCCCAGATCGATGTTGGCCTGGGCCAGGGCCGCGCGGCCGCCGCCGAGCACGTCGACCGAGGTCATCGGCCGTGGCTGGGCGTGGCTGAACAGGTCGGCGGCGTCTTCCAGACGCGGCAGGACGCGCTGGGTCATGCGGTCGTGCAGCACCGCGGCGACCTCAGCCGCCTGAGCGTCGCTCAGCTCACCCGCCACGTAGTAGGCGATGCCCCGCTCCAGGCGCGCGATGCTCTGCAGCCCGCAGTTGTGGGCAATGTCGCTGGCCTTGCTGGCCCACGGCGAGATGGTGCCTAGCCGCGGCACGACCAGGAACAGGCGGCCCTGGGGCTCCTGCACGGCCACGCTTGGCCCGTACCTGAGCAGGCGACCCAACACCTGCTGCTGGTCGGCACTCAGCTCGCCGTCAACGTCGGCAAAATGGGCGAATTCGGCATACAGGCCGGAAACAGCGGGGACTTTCTGGCTCAGTTGCTCGAGTAACTTACCGTGGCGAAAGGCAGAAAGGGCAGGAGCGCCGCGCAGGATCAACATCGTCGGGACAGCCTCAAGAAGGGGTGTGCTTGGAGGCCGGGCATTCTAGCCTAAGTCCGCCGAATTCGGCACCCGCCACAGGGCAGAAAGCGCTGCCCGGATGCGCTGAAGGGCAGCTGGAAGCGCTTCCCCGCCTGCACGGATGGGTTGTGGCCCAGCGCTGGGCATTCGCTATCAGACAAGATCATCGTTGTCGAGATATGGCGAAACCGGCCCTTTGCGTATACTGCACCCCATGTTCGCCCACACTGCTTTGCGCCAGCGTTGCGCCAGATGGCTCATCGCAACCGGACTCTTCCTGATGCTCGGTGCCTGTGTTGAAAAACCCAGCACACTCGAACGCGTCAAGGAAGACGGCGTGCTGCGCGTCATCACCCGCAACAGCCCCGCCACCTATTTCCAGGATCGCAACGGTGAAACCGGCTTCGAATACGAGCTGGTCAAGCGCTTCGCCGATGAACTGGGCGTGGAGCTGAAGATCGAAACCGCCGACAACCTCGATGACCTGTTCAGTCAATTGGGCCAACCCTCCGGCCCGGTGCTGGCCGCGGCCGGCCTGGTCAGCAGCGAGCAGCGCAAGACCCAGGCGCAGTTTTCCCATGCCTACCTCGACGTCACGCCCCAGGTCATCTATCGCAACGGTCGACCGCGTCCCACCCAGCCCAGTGGCCTGGTCGGCAAGAAGATCATGGTGCTCAAGGGCAGCAGCCACGCCGAGCAACTGGCCGCGCTGAAGAAACAGTACCCGGCATTGGAATACGAAGAGTCCGACGCGGTCGAGGTGGTTGACCTGCTGCGCATGGTCGACGAAGGGCAGATCGACCTGACCCTGGTCGATTCCAACGAGCTGGCCATGAATCAGGTGTACTTTTCCAACGTGCGCGTGGCCTTCGACCTGGGCGACGCCCGCGATCAGCGCTGGGCCGTGGCGGCTGGGGAAGACGTCAGCCTGCTCAACAAGATCAACGATTTTCTCGATGAAGCGCAGAAGAACGGCACGCTGCAGCGCTTGAAAGACCGTTATTACGGGCATGTGGACGTGCTCGGCTATGTCGGCGCCTACACGTTTGCCCAACACCTGCAGCAGCGCCTGCCCAAGTATGAAAAACAGTTCAAGGCCACCGCCAAGACCGAGCAGGTCGACTGGCGCCTGCTCGCGGCCATCGGCTACCAGGAATCGATGTGGCAGCCTGAAGTCACCTCCAAGACCGGTGTGCGCGGCCTGATGATGCTGACCCAGCGCACCGCCCAGGCCATGGGTGTGTCCAACCGCCTGGACCCGCGCCAGAGCATCATGGGCGGTGCCAAGTACTTCATGCTGGTCAAGGACCAGCTCGACGACAGCATCAAGGAGCCGGATCGCACCTGGTTCGCTCTGGCGGGCTACAACGTCGGCAGCGGCCACCTGGAAGACGCCCGCACCCTGGCCAAGCGCGAAGGCCTCAACCCGAACAAGTGGCTGGACGTGAAGAAGATGCTGCCGCGCCTGGCGCAGAAGCAGTGGTACAGCAAGACCCGCTACGGTTACGCCCGTGGCGGCGAGCCGGTGCATTTCGTGGCCAACATCCGCCGCTACTACGACATCCTCACCTGGGTGACCCAGCCGCAGCTCGAAGGCCAACCGGCCGACGGCAACCTGCACCAGCCTGGGGTGAACAAGGACAAGCCGGCGGATCAGCCCGCCCAGCGCTGAGCGGGCGGTCAGCTGAGACGCCGTCGTGTATGCGTGGTCGGTCCGGCGCTCCGGCCATCGCGGCTGAAGCCGCTCCTACACCGACCATGCTTACCTACATCTCGGCAGCCCGACGCGCCCTCTGTAGGAGCGGCTTCAGCCGCGATGGGCGGCGCAGCCGACCCAGTGGCTGCAACTGAATTTACCTGGCGGGCCGAAGTGCACACGGCGCGTTAGCCTCTGGCTCGACGCGCCTTGAAAAACGCACTCAACACCTGCCCGCATTCTTCGCCCAGTACCCCACCGTCGACCAGCACCCGGTGATTGAGGAACATCTGGTCGAAGAACTGCCCCTGGCTCTGCACCACCCCTGCCTTGGGCTCAGTCGCCCCGAACACCACCCGGGTGATTCGCGCATGCACGATCAGCCCCGCGCACATGCTGCACGGCTCCAGGGTGACGTACAGGGTGCTGCCCGGCAGCCGGTAGTTGCGGGCCGATTGTGCGGCGGCGCGGATGGCGACCATCTCGGCGTGAGCGCTGGGGTCGCTGTCGAGAATCGGCCGATTGAAGCCCTGGCCGATCACCTCGCCATGCTGCACCAGCACCGCGCCCACCGGCACTTCGCCCAGCTTGGCGCCTTGCGCGGCGAGGCTCAGGGCCAGGCGCATGAAGTCTTGATCGCGGCTGCGATCGATGATGAGCGGGCGCATCAGACCACCGCGATCGCAGCCATCAGGCCGGTTTCCATGTGGTCGATCACGTGGCAGTGGAACATCCAGGTGCCGGGGTTATCGGCCACCAGCGCCACCTGTGCGCGCTCGTTCTTGCCGAGCAGGTAGGTGTCGGTAAACCACGGCTCGCGGATGTCGTGACGGTTGGAGTTGATGACCTTGAAGCTCATGCCATGCAGGTGGATCGGGTGCTGGTACTGGGTCATGTTCTTCAGTTCGAAAATGTAGCTCTTGCCCTTCTGCAGCGTGGCAATGGGGCGGTCGGCGCAGGTCTTGTCGGTGATGTCCCAGGCCTGGCCGTTGATCTGCCAGAGGCTTGGCGGACGGCCGTTGTCGGTATCCACCGAGACCTTGCCGGCCCACTCGAAGTTGAAGTTGAGCTTCTCGGCGTTGGCCAGGTCCGGCTCGGCAACAGGGTTGGCCGGCAGAGGCTTGGGCCAGTCGCCCGGGGCGTCGTTGCTGGCCACCGAACGCAGCGTGCCTAGGCGCACGAAGCCGTCACGCAGAGAGATTTCCTCCCCCGCCTCGGGGATGCGGATCGCCAGGCAGATGCGCATGCCCGGGCCGAGCCAGTACTCGTCTTCCAGCGGCCGTGGGGTGATGGGGTTGCCGTCCAGCGCGTAGATCCGCGCTTCGCAGTTGCCCTTGAGATTGATGCGGTAGGTCCAGGTGTTGTCCAGGTTCAGCAGGCGCACCCGCACCACCTGGCCGGCCGGCAGGTCGGTGACGGCGTCAGCATGGCCGTTGATGGTGATCAGCCGGCCTGCAGTGCCGTTGCGCGCGGCCTCGCGCGGTACGCTGAAAGGCATGAAGGCGCCCTGTTCGTCCACGTGCCAGGTTTTCAGGCTGAGGGTGCGTTCATGCACAAAGCCCGTGGGCTCGCGCTCTTCGACGATCAAGGGCCCGACCAGGCCGCGCCCGAGTTCTTCCGAACTGCTGACATGGGGGTGATACCAGTAGCTGCCGGCATCGGGCACGCGGAACTTGTAGTCGAAATACTCCCCCGGCTTGACGGGCAGTTGCGACACGTAGGGTACCCCATCCATTTCCAGCGGCAGGCGGATGCCGTGCCAATGGATGGTGGTCTCGACCGGCAGGTGGTTGATGAAGCGGACCCGCAGCCAGGTGCCCTGGCGTACGCGCAACTCGGTGCCCGGCGCAGAAGGCCCGAAGGCCCAGGCCTCGGTCTGGTAGCCCGGTACCAGTTCGACATTCAGGGGCGCTGCGATCAGTTCGTAGTCATGCCCGGCGTTATCGTCCTCGACCTTGCCCAGCCAGTAGCGCGCGGTGCCCCCGGCGCCCAGGCCAACGACGGCCAGACCACTGAGGCCGATGAGAATCTGTCGACGGGTAAAGGACATTGCGGCGGGCACCTCGTAGCGCGGAGTCATTCTGCCAGCATGGCTGGCGATCGAAGGCGAATACGATACACCTGCATTTGCAAAACGCTAAATGAAGTCTGTGACTGGGGCACCTGAGCTGAGCGGATGGCAAGAGGAAGCGGTCCTGCTCCGGTCAGCCGCGAAAGGCGGTGATGCCGGCCGGATGGCTGCAGTCGCGCTTCATCAGGGGGTGAGGTCTCGTGTGCTGGGCCGGCTGCACCGGCCCTAGGGCTGCAGTTGCGCGGCAACACCCACCACGGCTTCCCTCAGCCTTCCGGGAAATGCTGCTTGGCAATCGCCACCACTTCTTCATGGGTAACCGGCGCCAGGGCTGCCACGGCCCACAGGTCGAAGGCCGGATATCCCCGCTGGATCGGCAGCACCATGTCGAAACCTGCGGCCTGCAGCGACCCCGTCAACACGCGTTTGGTGAAGCCGCAGCGGTGGGCCATGTACAGGTTGCCGTTGGCCATGGCCGGGCGGTGACCATAGAGGATGTCGATCGGCGCGATGGGGCCGGCCGGCGAGCGGTAGGCCTCGTCGGTGAGCTTGTCTTCGGCGACCAGCGCGCACACCGACTGCAAGTCCGGGCAGGTGATGATGACAAAGCCGCCCGGCTTCAGTACGCGGCGAAACTCGGCCAGGGCCACCGGCACTTCATGCGGATAGAGGTGCTCGATGTTGTGGCTGGAGAACAGCGCATCCACCGAAGCATCGGCCACCTGGGACATGTCGGTCATGGTGCCGACGAGATCCGGGTTGACGCTCTGGTCGATGTCGAAACGCAGCTCCTGCCAATCCGCCGAGGCAAAGCCCTGGGTCGTGCCGCTCTTGTTCTTGGGACCGCAACCTACATGCAGAAAGGTTTTCACAAATCGGGTACTCGCAGCGCAGAAACAGGGGATGAGAAGCCAACGCACGCCGCATGGCACGCGCCGCATCTCGCGCACACTAGTGCTGTGGCCAAGAGCGGTCAAGCGCACTGGAAACACGGCCTGAACAGCTGGCAACCACTCGTCGGACAGCGCTTGGCGCTGTCTGCAACGCAGCCTGTGCGGCACGGCACCGGACCCCGCCGTTAAAAGCCCAGCCTATAGATAGCTTGCTTTTTATAACCAAAAAGCTGCAAACGGCAAAACGCCATCAAAAAAGATTCTTAATGTTTCGAAGGGCCGTGTCGCTAAACGATTGGGGGGCTACCGATTGACCCGCCCAAGGCTACGGCGACAACGCTGGCAGCGCACTAAAACCTAGATAGGATGCGTTCATGAGCTACATCTCTTCGTTGACTCCAGCGCAAGTCGCTGCCTTGAGCACGACCACGATCGCCGGGCTGGCAACCCAGGACGTCGCGGCCCTGAGCACCGCTCAGATCGCCCAGATGACCACCGCGCAGATCGCCGTCATCAGCAAACCCAACATCGCCGTGCTGTCCACGACCCAACTGCCGGCACTGACCACTGCACAGATCGTTGCGCTGACCACCGCCCAGGTCACCGCGCTGAAAGCCACCCAGGTGGCCGCCCTGACCACCACGCAAGTGGCTGCCATCGAAACGGTCGACATCGCCGCCCTGCCCGCCACCCTGGTGACGAGCCTGACCACTGCGCAGACCGCCGCCCTGACCACGGCCCAGGTCGTGGCCCTGACCACCGCGCAGGTGGCTGCCCTGAAGACCACCCAGGTCGCAGCACTCACCACTACTCAGATGGCCGCGATGGAAACCGCCGATGTCGCCGCGCTGAGCACGGCCAGCATCGTCGCCCTGACCACCGGCCAGGTGGCTGCGCTGACCAACGCGCAAATCGCCGCGCTGAAGGTCACGCAGATCGCTGCACTGGAAAACGCCGACGTCGCGGCACTCACCACCGCGCAAGTCGTGGCGCTGACCACCGCGCAGGTCGCGGCCCTCAAGGCCACTCAGGTTGCCGCCCTGACCACCGCCCAGGTCGCAGCCCTGGAAGTGGCGGACATCGCTGCCCTGCCCGCCACCAGCATTGCAGCTCTGACCACCGCGCAAACCGCGGCGCTCACCACCGCTCAGGTCGTGGCCTTGACCACCGCCCAGGTCGCCGCGCTCAAGCCCACCCAGGTCGCAGCCCTGACCACCACGCAAGTGGCCGCTCTGGAGCCCAATGACCTGGCCGCGCTCACCACCGCCGGCATCGTTGCCCTGACCACGGCCCAGGTCGCCGCCCTGACCACCGCCCAGGTGGCCGCGCTCAAGCCCGCCCAGGTGGCGG
>NZ_DAMCCR010000035.1:0-36036 GCF_032058845.1 Pseudomonas sp.
CGCTTGCGCCATGGGCCGGCCCTCGATGGGTTGGCGGCCCTGCTGAGCCACAGCATCGCCAACCTGCGCAAGGAGGCGGCGCTGGCGTTGGGTGAGTTGGGTGACATGCGAGCGCTGCCTGCGCTGCGCGCCGCTGAGCCCGACGGCGATCCGGAGGTGCGCAAGGCGGTGCGGATTGCCTTGCTTCAGCTGGAGGACGGATCGTGAATCTGGTACCCAGGGCGCTGCGCAATGCACGCGACGAAGGCTGGCTGGTCATCGAGTGGGACCGCCCACACGTGCTCAGTCATGCCCAGCTGCGTCAGGCCTGCCCCTGCTCGCAATGCCGCGCGGCCCGGCTGCGCGGGCGGGCTGCTGTGGTACCGGGCGGGGTACGCCTGGAGCGCCTCGAGCTGCAGGGGTATGGGGTGCAGATGATCTTCAGTGATGGCCACGACCGTGGCATTTATCCCTGGACCTACCTGCATGGGCTGCCGGAAACGCTGGATGCAGAGGCCGGTCAGGCGTGAGGCTCAGGCAAGAGTGCCCAGCCTCGCTCGCCTGCCGGCAGCATGGGTAAGCACTGCCGAAAGCGCCGTGGCCGTTCACAGCCATGGCTGGCCCTTGGCCTTCGACGGCTGCCAGGTACCCAGGCGATGCTGCGTCACCGATCACCTCAGGCGCACACCCGCAGCACTTCCTGTTCCGTGGTCGTCCCCGCTGCGACGTGATCGTCGCCGCACTGTCGCAAGGTCCGCAACCCCTCGGCTGCCGCCTGCCGGCGCAGGCGCTGCAGGTCTGCGCCAGTGTCGATCTGCTGGCGCAGCGTATCGCTCATCACCAGCAGCTCGAACAGCCCGGTACGGCCGTGATAGCGCGTGTTGCGGCACAGCGGGCAGACGCTGCTGCCCGGCTGAGGCTGGTTCCGGCACTGGCGGCACAGCGTGCGCACCAGGCGTTGCGCCATCACCCCCACCAAGGTCGCCTTGATCAGGTAATCGGCCACGCCCAATTCTTGCAAGCGAGTGATGGCGCTGCATGCATCATTGGTGTGCAGCGTCGACAGCACCAGATGGCCGGTCAGCGCCGCCTGGATCGCCACCTGCGCGGTTTCCTGGTCGCGGATTTCACCAATCATGATCACGTCTGGATCCTGGCGCAGCAGCGCACGCACGCCGCTGGCAAAACCCAGGTCCAGGCCTGCCTGGACCTGCAGCTGGTTGATGGCCGGGTGCAGACGCTCGATGGGGTCTTCGATGGTGCACAGGTTGACCTGCGGCGAGGCGAGCCGCTCGAGGCTGGCATAGAGCGTTTGCGTCTTGCCAGAACCCGTGGGGCCGGTGACCAGAATGATGCCCTGGCGCTGCGCCAACAACTGCTCCCAGCGCTGCAGGACCTCGCCAGCCAGGCCCAGGCGGGCAAAATCCTGCTGCAACTGCAATGGGTCGAACAGGCGCAATACCAGCTTTTCGCCGAACGGGGTGGGCAGGCTGGACAGCCGCAGTTCGATGTCATGCCCACTCGGCAGGCGATGCTGCAGGCGGCCATCCTGCGGCCTGCGCTTCTCCGCCACGTTCATCCGGCCGAGGTGCTTGAGGCGGCTGGTCACGGCCAAGGTCACGCTGGCGGGAAAAGCGTAGATCGGGTGCAGCAGCCCGTCGATGCGATAGCGCAACTGGCCCTGCTCACGCCGCGGCTCCAGGTGGATATCGCTGGCGCGCTGCTCGAGGGCGTACTGCAGCATCCAGTCGACCAGGGTGACGATGTGCGCGTCATCGGCGCGTGATTGCTCGGCGCGCCGGCTGGGCGCCAGCAATTGCTCCAGCTGCTCCAGGCCGGCGCTGTGCTGGTGGCTGGCCCCGGCGACCTGCTGCGCCAGCTCGAAGGCCGCCTGGCTGATCTGGCGGATCAGCTTCGGGTTGGCCATTACCCGGTGGATGGGCCGGCCCAGGCTGCGCCGCAGGTCCACCTCCCACTCACATTGGTAGGGCTGGGCACTGGCCACGGTGATGCCGGCAGCGTCCACGGCGATGGGCAGAATGCCGTGGCGCTGGGCAAAAGCCGCTGAGATCAGGCTGGCGCTGTGGCTCAGGTCGAGTTGCAATGGGTCCAGGTGCAGGTAGGGCTGGCCGACCTTGGCCGCCAGCCATTGGCAGAGGCTGTCGAGGTCCTGTGCAGGCTCGGCAGCGTCCACGGGTTGGCTGGCGACCAGTTCCAGTGGATGGGCGTCGGGCCGGGCCTTGGCGCAATCGAGCACGGCCAGCGCGGTGCTGGCCGAGAGACGCTGGTCGGCGAGCAGTGCGTCGAGCAGGCGGTTGAGGTCGAGGGAGTGATCGGGGGCGGCGAACATCGCGAGGGCATCCTTGCCGAGGGGAGAAGTCGGCCAAGGGTAGCCACTGTCGGTTAGCGCCGCCGTGCCACGGGGTTACAGAATCTTGCCAGGGCCTTGCAGGCTGACCTGCGCCACGCAGATCAGGTTGCGCATCTTTAGCGCGATCAACTCGGCGCGCGCCCAGCTCACCCCGCCCAGCTCGATGCGCACGGCGAGCAGGTCGTCCAGTTGGGTCGCCTGAACGGCATGCGGCATCAACGACTGCAAGGCGAACAGGTTGAGGATGCGGCACAGGCTGTCGGGCTCGGCCTCGACCTGCACGGCGTAACTCACGTGCACGAGCGCATTGGCAGGGGGGAGGGTTTCAGGGCGAAGCGGGGCATCGAGTTGGGCAAGTGCGTTCATGGCGGGCCTCCGGAAGACCGAAACATTCTGGCACTCACGCAGTGCGATTATTTCGCTATGATCACCCAAATTTCACCTCATTGAAGATTGATCCATTCAAGGATCAACGGATAAGGACTTGTTCATGCACAACTCGCTCGATGCCTACGACCGCCGCATTCTCGAGGTGCTGCAAGACGATGCATCGCTGTCCAGCGCCCAGGTGGCCGAGCGCGTAGGCCTGTCGCAGTCACCGTGCTGGCGCAGGATTCAACGCTTGAAAGACGAGGGTGTGATCCGCGCGCAGGTGACCCTGCTGGACCGCAAGAAGGTGGGGCTGAACACGCAGATCTTCGCCGAGGTGAAACTCAACGCCCACGGGCGTTCGAACTTCACCGAATTCACTGACGCCATTCGCGGATTTCCGGAAGTGCTGGAATGCTACGTGCTGATGGGCGCAGTGGACTTTCTGTTGCGCATCGTGACCTCGGACATCGAAGCCTACGAGCGCTTCTTCTTCGAGAAGCTGTCGAACGTTCCGGGAATCCAGGAGGTGAACTCGATCGTCGCACTGTCGGAGATCAAGTCCACCACCTGCCTGCCATTAGCGCGATGAAGCCGGCTTGAGCAGGTATTTCCAGCCGCGGCTCTGATCGACCGCACGTGCCTGCTCGATGCGGTTCTCGAGCAGTTGCTCGCGCACTTCGGCTTCTTCGTCGCCCAAGGGCTGCTCGGCCAGCTGCTGCAGCTTGTTCAGGTCACCATAAAGGCGATCGAGTTGCGGTGCTTCGAGCACCTGGCGCGCATGGTGCAACCAGCTTTGTATACGCTCGATGCGCGGCAGCTGTTCGCCCAGGTCTTCAGGGCGCTGAACATAGAGCGACAACTGCAAGTCACGGCCCTCTTCGCCCAGCAGGTGCATCAGCCAGCTGGCCAGCTGCGCCTTGCCCTGGCGCTCACCACGGTTGTTGCGCTCGAGGGTCCAGGCGCGGGCCAGCAGCCAGCGCGAGGTGTTCAGCGAGAACTGGCCCCAACGCGGGTCCTGCAGCTCTTCGGCAAATTGCTCGGGCGCAGCGCGGCGGATGTCTTCGTCATCGTTGCCGGCCTGCACCAGCGGGCGCCAGTCTTCGAGCAGTGCATCGAGGCTGCTGCGCAGGTCGCGGGAGGTGGCGCGCGGTGCCGCCTGCCCAAGGCTGCTGACCAGGGCGCGCAGCTCGGACAAGGCCTTGACCCAGTCTTGCAACAAGCCCCAGTGGCCATTGTGGCGATACTGCTCGGCCAGGCGCTGGCTGCTGCCCAGCAGTTGCCAGGCCAGCGCGGTGAAGGCGTCGTCCAGGGCCATGGTCGGCTCCAGCTCGGTGCCGGGCAGGTTCAGGTCGTAGCTGGCCGGGTCGAGCAGGCGGTAGCCGCGCTCGGCCTTGCTGATGTCGCAGGGCATCAGAGCCAGGGTGGCGGACAGCTCGCTGGCCAGTTCCATCAGCGCCTCGGGCGTGCCTTCGCGCAGCTCCAGCTCGACTTCGCAGATGTCTTCTTTCTGCTTGCCGGCCACGACCCAGCCCTGGTCGAGTGCCACCTCGATCACCACCTTGGCCTTGCCACGGCCCCAGGCGATTTCCGCGTACTCGCGGGTGAAATCAGTGGTGAACAGCGGCTTGATGGTTTTCTTGTCGAGCTCGGCCAGCGCTTCGGGCCAGCACGTGGCGTCGAGCTTTTTCAGGTCCAGCTTGGGTTTTTCCAGTTGCCACTCGAACTCATTGCGCTCGGACAGCCCGGCGACGCTGCGGCCGCGGCACTTGAGGGTCTGAATGATGACCTCGCCATCGCGGCGCAAGCGCAGCGCGACCTGGGCGGCCGACAGATCACCCTCGGGCGTGTCGAAATACTGGTTGGACAGCTCACGGGTCTGCCAACCGGACTTGTTGCGCTTTTTCAGCAGCGGGTGCTCGCGCAGCGCGGCAAGGGTCTCGCGGCTGGCGCGAAGTTTGAGTTCGGTTTCTATGTGCATCACGGGCTCGAAGCAGGGGCGTGGATGTTCGGCAGTCTACAGGAGTCGGGCGCCTACCGCTGCGCCGGGCCGTCGTCAAGCCGGGTAGCCTTGCCTTTTGACCGGCGCGCATTGTTATGATGGACCCTGATTCAGAGGAGACCGCGCATGCCGCTGCCATCGTTGAAAGACCAGTTCGCTGCGCTGATCGCCGCGCCTTCGGTGAGCTGTACCCAAGCCGCGTTGGACCAGTCCAACCGTCAGGTCATCGACCTGCTTGCCGGTTGGCTGGGCGACCTGGGCTTTCGCTGCGAAATCCAGCAGGTCACCCCCGGCAAGTTCAACCTGCTGGCCAGTCGCGGTAGCGGCCCTGGCGGGCTGGTACTGGCCGGACACAGCGATACGGTGCCGTTCGATGAGCAGCTGTGGCGCACCGACCCGCTCAAACTGACCGAGCAGGACGGCCGTTGGATCGGCCTGGGCAGCTGTGACATGAAAGGCTTCTTCGCCCTGGTGATCGAAGCGGTGCAGCCGTTGCTGGCGCACGATTTCAAGCAGCCGCTGCTGATCCTGGCCACCTGTGATGAAGAAAGCTCGATGTCTGGCGCGCGGGCCCTGGCCGAAACCGGGCAGCCGCTGGGGCGTGCCGCGGTGATCGGCGAGCCCACCGGGCTCAAGCCGATTCGCATGCACAAGGGCATTCTCATGGACCGTATCGACATTCTCGGTCGCAGCGGCCATTCGTCAGACCCGAGCCTGGGCCACAGTGCGCTCGAAGCCATGCACGCGGTGATGGGTGAACTGATCGGCCTGCGTCAGCAGTGGCAAGCCCAGTACAGCAACCCGCAGTTTTCCGTCCCCACCCCGACGATGAACTTCGGCTGCATTCACGGCGGCGACAACCCCAACCGTATCTGCGGCCAATGCGCCCTGGAGTTCGACCTGCGCCCCTTGCCGGGCATGGACGTCGAGCAGTTGCGCGCGGCCATCGAGGCCAAGCTGCGGCCCCTGGCCGAACGCCACGAAGTGCAGATCGACTATGCGCCGCTGTTCCCGGAAGTACCGCCGTTCGAGCAGGCTGCCGACACCGAACTGGTCAGGCTCGCCGAACGCCTGACCGGGCACAGCGCCGAGGCAGTGGCCTTCGGCACCGAGGCACCGTACCTTCAGCAATTGGGCTGCGAGACCATCGTGCTCGGCCCGGGCGATATCCGCTGCGCCCACCAGCCTGGCGAATACCTGGAAATGTCACGCTTGGAGCCCACGGTGCGTCTATTGCGAGACCTGATCAAACATTACTGCCTGTAAACGTCCTTTACTCCGTTTCGTCCTGCCAATGAGGAGCGTACGCGTGACCGCAAGCCTGTTCCGACGATGATCTTGAACGCTGTCCGTTTCGCCGTTCTCCGTCCACCTATCCACAGGCCCCGTCATGCCCGAATACGTCAATTGGTTGCGCCATGCTTCGCCCTACATCAATGCCCACCGCGACTGCACCTTCGTGGTGATGCTGCCCGGTGAGGGCGTTGCCCATCCCAATTTCGGCAACATCGTCCACGACCTGGTCCTGCTGCACAGCCTGGGCGTGCGCCTGGTGCTGGTGCACGGTTCGCGGCCGCAGATCGAAAGCCGCCTGGCTGCACGGGGTCTGGAACCGCGTTACCACCACGGCCTGCGCATCACCGATGCGCCCACCCTGGAATGTGTGATCGAGGCCGTGGGGGCCTTGCGCCTGGCCATCGAAGCGCGCTTGTCGATGGACATCGCCGCCTCGCCCATGCAGGGCTCGCGGCTGCGAGTGGCCGGCGGCAACCTGGTCACGGCGCGGCCGATCGGCGTGCTGGAAGGGGTGGACTACGTGCACACCGGCGAAGTGCGCCGCATCGACCGCAAAGGCATCGGCCGGCTGCTCGACGAGCGTTCCATCGTGCTGCTGTCGTCGCTGGGCTATTCGCCCACCGGAGAGATCTTCAACCTGGCCTGCGAAGACGTCGCCACCCGCGCTGCCATCGATCTGGGTGCCGACAAGCTGCTGCTGTTCGGCGCCGAGCCCGGCCTGCTGGACGAGCAAGGCAAACTGGTCCGTGAGCTGCGCCCGCAGCAGATTCCTCAGCACCTGGCGCGGCTGGGCAGCGACTACCAGGGCGAGCTGCTCGATGCGGCAGGCGAGGCGTGCAAGGGCGGCGTGGAGCGCAGCCATATCGTCAGCTACGTCGACAATGGCGCGCTGCTGACCGAACTGTTCACCCGTGACGGCAGCGGCACGCTGGTCGCTCAGGAACAGTTCGAGATCGTCCGCGAAGCGACCATCGACGACGTCGGCGGCCTGCTCGACCTGATCAGCCCGCTGGAAGAACAAGGCATTCTGGTGCGCCGCTCGCGCGAGGTGCTGGAGCGTGAGATCGAGCAGTTCAGCGTGGTCGAGCGCGAAGGCATGATCATCGCCTGCGCGGCCCTGTATCCGATCGTCGATTCCCAGGCCGGCGAGCTGGCGTGCCTGGCGGTCAACCCGGAGTACCGCCACGGCGGTCGTGGTGACGACCTGCTCGAGCGCATCGAGCAGCGCGCGCGGCAGCAGGGCATCAATACGCTATTCGTGCTCACCACCCGCACCGCGCACTGGTTCCGCGAACGCGGCTTCGCGCCTAGCGGTGTGGAGCGTCTGCCGGCGGCGCGGGCGTCGCTGTACAACTATCAGCGTAATTCGAAGATTTTTGAGAAGTCGATCTGATGGGTATGCCGCAGCGAACGTGATCTGCCAACAGTACCCTTACCACCGCTGATTTGAAAACGCCGGCCCACGAGCGTAACGCTGTTCACTTGAGCGACCAGGGCCGCCTTGCGGCCCATCGCGACTGAAGTCGCTCCCACAGGTTGGACGCCTATTCCCTGTGGGAGCGGCTTGAGCCGCGATGGGCTGCAGAGCAGCCCCAGGTGATCGATTCAGCTTAAATGAACAGCGTTGCGCCCCAGGGGGCGGCGTTTTCAGTTGTTTCAGACCGTATGCAGATACCAGTTGTACTCAAGGTCGGAAATGGAGTGCTCGAACTCCTCCAGCTCGCTTTCCTTGCAGGCAACGAAGATGTCGATGTACTTCGGGTCGATGTACTTGTTGAGGATTTCGCTGTCGTCCAACTCGCGCAGGGCGTCGCGCAGGTTGTTTGGCAGGCTCTGCTCGAGTTGCTCGTACGAGTTGCCTTCGATCGGCGTGCCCGGTTCGATCTTGTTGGTCAGACCGTGGTGCACACCGGCCAGCACGGCGGCCATCATCAGGTACGGGTTGGCGTCGGCGCCGGCGACGCGGTGCTCGATGCGCACGGCGTCTGCTGAACCGGTCGGTACGCGCAGGGCCACGGTACGGTTGTCCAGGCCCCAGCTCGGTGCATTGGGCACGTAGAACTGTGCGCCGAAGCGGCGGTACGAGTTCACATTCGGGCAGAGGAAGGCCATGGATGCGGGCAGGGTCTCGAGCACACCGCCGATCGCGTGACGCAGTGCGGCGTTCTGCTCGGGATCCTCGCTGGTAAAGATGTTGTTGCCGTCTTTATCCAGGATCGAAATGTGCACGTGCAGACCATTGCCCGCCTGGCCTGGATAAGGCTTGGCCATGAAGGTGGTGTCCATCTCATGGTCGTAGGCGATGTTCTTGATCAGGCGCTTGAGCAGCACCGCGTAATCGCAGGCCTTGAGCGCATCCGGCACGTGGTGCAGGTTGACTTCGAACTGCGCCGGAGCACTTTCCTTGACGATGGCGTCCGCTGGAATACCTTGTTCCTTGGCGCCTTCGAGGATGTCCTGCAGGCAGTCGGCATACTCGTCGAGGTCATCGATCAGGTACACCTGGGTCGATTGCGGACGTTTGCCCGAGATCGGCGAGCGCGGCGGCTGCGGACGGCCGTTCACGTTCTCCTGGTCGATCAGGTAGAACTCCAGCTCGAACGCGGCGCAAATGGTCAGGCCCATGTCGGTGAACTTGCTCACCACCTGGCGCAGCACTTCACGCGGGTCGGCGAAGAACGGCTCGCCTTCGATTTCGTGCATGGTCATCAGCAGTTGCGCAGTCGGGCGCTTCTGCCAAGGCTCGTTGGAGAGGGTGTCAGGGATCGGATAGCAGATGCGGTCGGCATCGCCGATGTCCAGACCGAGCCCCGTGCTTTCGACGGTCGAGCCGTTGATGTCGAGGGCGAAGAGGGAGGCCGGCAGATTGATGCCTTTCTCGTAAACCTTGTGGAGGCTGGTGCGCTCAATGCGCTTGCCGCGCACCACACCATTCATATCTGCAATCAGAAGGTCAACGTAGAGAACCTCAGGATGTTCCTTAAGGAACGCGTTCGCTTCGTTAAGCTGAACGGCACGCGGGGGTACCGACATGATGCAACACCTTTGTTGTTAAAAATATCAATCAAGGGGGGCTTGCCAACTCAGTCAATCGGAAAGCGTTTGCCAAGTCAAGTTAGCCCCTTGATGCCCTGAAATGGCTCATCTACGGCAGATTTGCTGCAAATTGGGGCTTGGCATTATCCGCCATTCTAGTCGTAAACGGATACAGCGCCGCAGCCGTATTTTATTTTTTACGGGGTGGTTGTATAAAAAAATGGACATGGCTAAGCTCGGATTCACCCAGAACAGAACAATACGAGGGTGTCATGGTCCGCTCATGTCGACCTGAAAAGACCGCTAGCACGTTGCTATCAGTGGGCCCGCGTGCAGGCTCCGGCACGCCTGCCAAGCTATCTCCTCCCTTCGCCACGCTGACCACAATAGTTGACGCTGTGCGCCCTTGCTCCTGTGTCAACGGTCCTGATCGGCCCTCTGCCCGGCCTTCGCGCCTCGTGCACGCGCAAGGATCACGCGGGCTGTTTTGCTTTAGACATACAGTGCAGCCAGAATCAAGACGTGGGCATCTCCAGGGGGGCTGATGCGCCGTGTCGGCCAACGCCGAGCATCGCCTGTCCTCCGTCCCGCGCACCTTTGCCAGGTTTCCCATCACCTGAGGTATTTATGAGTAACAACCTCGACCAGCTCACCGATTGGTTGAAAGAACACAAGATCACCGAAGTTGAATGCCTGATCAGCGACCTGACCGGTATCACCCGCGGCAAGATCTCGCCGACCAACAAGTTCATCGCCGAAAAGGGCATGCGTCTGCCGGAGAGTGTGTTGCTGCAGACCGTGACCGGCGACTACGTGGACGACGACATCTATTACCAGCTGCTCGACCCTGCCGACATCGACATGATCTGCCGGCCAGACGAGAACGCCGTGTTCCTCGTGCCCTGGGCCATCGAGCCGACCGCCCAGGTGATCCACGACACCTACGACAAGAAAGGCAATCCGATCGAGCTGTCGCCGCGCAACGTGCTGAAAAAGGTGCTCAAGCTCTATGCCGACAAGGGCTGGCAGCCCATCGTGGCGCCGGAGATGGAGTTCTACCTGACCAAGCGCGCCGAAGACCCGGACTTCCCGCTGCAGCCGCCGGTAGGCCGCTCGGGCCGCCCTGAAACGGGGCGCCAGTCGTTTTCCATCGAAGCCGCCAACGAATTCGACCCCTTGTTCGAAGACGTCTATGACTGGTGCGAGTTGCAGGAGCTGGACCTCGACACGCTGATCCACGAAGACGGCACGGCGCAGATGGAAATCAACTTCCGGCATGGCGACGCGCTGCACCTGGCCGACCAGATCCTGGTGTTCAAGCGCACCATGCGCGAGGCCGCGCTCAAGCACAACGTGGCAGCCACCTTCATGGCCAAGCCCATGACCGGCGAGCCCGGCAGTGCCATGCACCTGCACCAGAGCGTCATCGACGTTGCCACCGGCAAGAACATCTTCGTCAATGAAGACGGCAGCATGAGCACGCTGTTCCTCAACCACATCGGCGGCCTGCAGAAGTTCATCCCCGAAGCGTTGCCGTTGTTCGCACCCAACGTGAATTCGTTCCGCCGCTTCCTGCCCGATACCTCGGCACCGGTGAACGTCGAGTGGGGCGAAGAGAACCGCACCGTAGGCCTGCGGGTGCCCGATGCCACCGCGCAGAACCGCCGTGTGGAAAACCGCCTGCCCGGCGCCGACGCCAACCCGTACCTGGCCATCGCCGCCAGCCTGCTGTGCGGCTACATCGGCATGGTCGAGGGCATCGAAGCCAGCGCCCCGGTGGTGGGCCGTGGTTACGAGCGGCGCAACCTGCGTTTGCCGCTGACCATCGAGGACGCGCTCGAGCGCATGGAAAACAGCCGCTCGCTGGAGCAGTACCTGGGCAAGAAATTCATCGCCGGCTACGTCGCCACCAAGCGCGCCGAGCATGAAAACTTCAAACGCGTCATCAGTTCCTGGGAGCGTGAGTTCCTGCTGTTCGCGGTCTGATCAATCCTGGGCCGCCCCGGCGGCCCTTGGCCAAATGGAGAAGCACATGAGTGTCGTCAACCCACAAACCCGTGAATGGCAAGCCCTGAGCGGCGAGCATCACCTGGCGCCTTTCAGCGACTACAAGCAGCTGAAGGCCAAGGGCCCGCGCATCATCACCAAGGCCCAAGGTGTGCATTTGTGGGACAGCGAAGGCCGGCAGATTCTCGACGGCATGGCCGGGTTGTGGTGCGTGGCGGTGGGCTACGGCCGTGAGGAACTGGTGCAGGCCGCAGAGAAGCAGATGCGCGAGCTGCCCTACTACAACCTGTTCTTCCAGACGGCCCATCCGCCTGCGCTGGAGCTGGCCAAGGCCATCACCGACGTGGCGCCGGCGGGCATGACGCATGTGTTCTTCACCAGTTCCGGCTCCGAAGGCAATGACACCGTGCTGCGCATGGTCCGTCATTACTGGGCGCTCAAGGGCAAGCCGCACAAGCAGACCCTGATCGGCCGGGTCAACGGCTACCACGGCTCCACCGTGGCCGGTGCCAGCCTCGGCGGCATGAGCGGCATGCATGCCCAGGGCGGCTTGCCGATCCCCGGTATCGTGCACATTCCGCAGCCCTACTGGTTCGGCGAGGGTGGCGACATGACGCCTGAGGCCTTCGGCACCTGGGCCGCCGAGCAGCTTGAACAGAAGATTCTGGAAGTCGGCGAAGACAACGTCGCTGCCTTCATTGCCGAGCCGATCCAGGGCGCTGGTGGCGTGATCATCCCGCCCGATACCTACTGGCCGAAGATCAAGGAGATTCTCGCCCGCTACGACATCCTCTTCGTGGCCGACGAGGTGATCTGTGGCTTTGGACGCACCGGCGAGTGGTTCGGCTCGGACTACTACGACCTGCAACCTGACCTGATGACCATCGCCAAGGGCCTGACCTCCGGCTACATCCCCATGGGTGGGGTGATCGTGCGCAATGAAGTGGCCAAGGTGATCAGCGAAGGCGGCGACTTCAACCACGGTTTCACGTATTCCGGGCACCCGGTCGCGGCGGCCGTGGGCCTGGAAAACCTGCGCATTCTTCGCGACGAGCACATCATCGACACCGCGCGCGTCGAGACGGCACCGTATTTGCAAAAGCGTTTGCGTGAACTGCAGGACCACCCGCTGGTGGGTGAGGTTCGCGGTGTGGGCTTGCTCGGCGCCATCGAGCTGGTCAAGGACAAGGCCACGCGCAGCCGTTACGAAGGCCAGGAGGCAGGCATGATCTGTCGGAACTTCTGCTTCGAAAACGGGCTCATCATGCGCGCGGTCGGCGACACCATGATCATCGCGCCGCCGTTGGTGATCAGCCATGCCGAGGTGGACGAGCTGGTCGAGAAAGCCCGCAAGTGCCTGGATCTGACCCTGGAAGCGCTGCAGTAGCCTTTTGCTAGGCTAGTGAAGTGATATTGAGTGCCCGAGTCGGCCAGCTTCAGTTGAAACCGCACTTGTTAACTTGCCAGACTAGGCACTTGTAGGAAAAGTCGCTAAGCCACGACGTTGCGCGGTGCGAGTCGGTGATGACCGTTCACCGATTGCATTGTGCACGTCGAGGGAAGCATGGCGTTTTTTCGGACATTACCTGGTGAGGCGGGACCTGCTGTTGAACCGATGGTCTCGACAAAAAAATTCTGGAGCATTACGCATGAAGAAATTGGGCAAGACGCTGCTGGCCGCTTCCCTGACGGGGGCGATGTCCACTGCCTACGCGGCAGACAACAAGGTGGTCCACGTCTACAACTGGTCCGATTACATCGCCACAGACACCGTGGCCAAGTTCGAGAAACAGACCGGTATCAAGGTCGTCTACGACGTGTTCGACAGCAACGAGACCCTCGAAGCCAAGTTGCTGGCGGGCAAATCCGGTTACGACGTGGTCGTGCCATCCAACAACTTCCTGGCCAAGCAGATCAAGGCCGGCGTGTATCTGGAACTGGACAAGTCCAAGCTGCCGAACTGGAAGAACCTCGACGAAGGTCTGCTCAAGGTCGTGGGCGATGCCAGCGATGCCGGCAACCAGCATGCCTTCCCGTACATGTGGGGCTCGATCGGCATCGGCTACAACCCGGAGAAGGTCAAAGCCGCGCTCGGCGTCGACAAGATCGATTCGTGGGACGTGGTGTTCAAGCCCGAGAACATGGCCAAGCTCAAGAGCTGCGGCGTGAGCTTCCTCGACGCACCCACCGAGATGATTCCGGCAGCGCTGCACTACCTGGGCAAGCCTGCCGACAGCAGTGCCAAGGCTGACCTGAAAGCGGCTGAAGACCTGTTCCTGGGCATTCGCCCGTCCGTGGCCTACTTCCACTCCTCCAAGTACATCTCGGACCTGGCCAACGGCAACATCTGCGTGGCCGTCGGTTATTCCGGTGACCTGGAGCAGGCCAAGTCCCGCGCCCATGAGGCCGGCGACAAGGTCAAGCTGGCCTACAGCATTCCCAAGGAAGGTGCCGGTACGTTCTACGACATGGTCGCCATTCCCAAAGATGCCGAAAACGTCGACGCCGCCTATCAGTTCATGAACTTCCTGATGCAGCCGGAAATCATGGCCGAGATCACCAACGCCGTACGCTTCCCGAATGGCAACAAGGCGGCCACCCCGCTGGTGGACAAAGACATCACGGGCGACCCGAGCATCTATCCGCCGGCTGATGTGGCGGCCAAGCTTTACGCGATCAAGGCCCAGGACCAGAAAGTCCTGCGCGAGATCACTCGCAGCTGGACCAAGATCAAGTCAGGCAAATAAGTCCTGCTGGACACCCTCTGGGCCGGGCTTCTCCGGCCCGAGCGGTGAGCAAGGCGCATGAACATTGCGGCAGCGAGCCTACCCAGGTAAGTTGCGCGCCGGTTTAGCCTGCGCGGATACGTTGGCCGTGACCTTTGCACACTTCGAGAGGACCACCTCCTTGGCTATTTCCATGTTGCGCAAGGCCGCCCTGATGGGCGCAGGGCTGACGCTGGCCTGTAGCGTCCAGGCGGCAGGCACGGTGCACCTGTACAACTGGTCCGACTACATCGGGCCCACTACCCTGGCGGACTTCGAGAAAGCGACCGGCATCAAACCGGTGCAAGACGTGTTCGACTCCAACGAAACCCTGGAAGGCAAACTGCTCGCGGGCCGTACCGGCTACGACGTCGTGGTGCCGTCCAACCATTTCCTCGGCAAGCAGATCAAGGCGGGCGCGTTCCAGAAGCTCGACCGCTCCCTGCTGCCCAACTACGCCAACCTTGACCCGGCACTGATGAAGCGCCTGGAAAAGAACGACCCTGGCAACCAGTACGCCGTGCCGTATCTGTGGGGCACCAACGGCATTGGCTACAACGTCGAGAAGGTCAAGGCTGTGCTGGGTGTCGACACCATCGATTCCTGGGCCGTGCTGTTCGAGCCGGAAAACATGAAGAAGCTCTCCACATGCGGAGTCGCGTTCATGGACTCGGCCGATGAAATGCTGCCGGCGGTGCTCAACTACATGGGCCTGGACCCCAACAGCAGCAACCCCAAGGACTATCAAGCAGCCGAGAAGAAACTGCTGGCCGTGCGCCCGTACGTGACCTATTTCCATTCTTCGAAATACATCACCGATCTCGCCAACGGCGATATCTGCGTTGCGGCGGGCTTTTCCGGCGATGTGTTCCAGGCCAGGGCCCGCGCCGAAGAAGCCAAGAAGGGCGTGAAGCTGGCCTACGCCATCCCCAAGGAAGGCGGCAACCTGTGGTTCGACGTGCTGGCCATCCCCAAGGATGCGCGCAACGTCAAAGAGGCCCATGCCTTGATCGACTACCTGCTCAAGCCCGAGGTGATTGCCCAGGTCAGTGACTATGTGGGCTACGCCAACCCCAACCTCAAGGCCAAGGCCCTGATGGAGCAGGCAGTGGCCACCGATCCCGCCGTCTACCCCGCACAGGATGTGTTGGACAAAATGTTCGTCAATGCCGAGTTGCCCCCCAAGGTGCAACGCCTCATGACCCGCAGCTGGACCAAGGTCAAGTCGGGCAAGTAATCATCCGCGCCCGCCGGCAACACGGCGGGCTGCCACATCCTGTTGGGAGTCTCCATCCATGCCACTCGCCTCCGGCGCCTACAAGAAAGCCCTCGAAGGCGACCAGCAGCCCAAGCAGGTGCTGGTCAAGATCGATCGGGTGACGAAAAAATTCGACGAAACGATCGCCGTCGACGATGTGTCGCTGGAAATCCGCAAGGGCGAGATCTTCGCCCTGCTCGGCGGTTCCGGCTCCGGCAAGTCGACCTTGCTGCGCATGCTCGCCGGTTTCGAGCGCCCTACCGAAGGGCGGATTTTTCTCGATGGCGTCGACATCACCGACATGCCGCCCTATGAGCGGCCGATCAACATGATGTTCCAGTCCTACGCGCTGTTCCCGCACATGACCGTGGCGCAGAACATCGCCTTCGGCCTGCAGCAGGACCGTCTGCCCAAGGCCGAGATCGACGCCCGTGTGGCCGAGATGCTCAAGCTGGTGCACATGACCCAATACGCCAAGCGCAAGCCGCATCAGCTCTCCGGTGGCCAGCGCCAGCGCGTGGCCCTGGCACGCTCGCTGGCCAAGCGGCCCAAGCTGCTGCTGCTCGATGAGCCGATGGGTGCACTGGACAAGAAGCTGCGCTCGCAGATGCAGCTGGAGCTGGTGGAAATCATCGAGCGGGTCGGGGTGACCTGCGTGATGGTGACCCACGATCAGGAAGAGGCCATGACCATGGCCCAGCGCATCGCCATCATGCACCTGGGCTGGATCGCGCAGATCGGCTCGCCGGTGGACATCTACGAGACGCCTACCAGCCGCCTGGTATGCGAGTTCATCGGCAACGTCAACCTGTTCGACGGTGAAGTGGTCGACGACGCCGAAGGCCACGCGCTGATCGCCTCACCTGAGCTGGAGCGCGCGATCTACGTCGGCCACGGCGTCAGTACCTCGGTCGAAGACAAGACCATCACCTATGCCTTGCGCCCCGAAAAACTGCTGATCACCACCACTCAGCCGACCTTCGAGCACAACTGGTCGCGCGGCAAGATCCACGACATCGCCTACCTCGGCGGGCACTCGGTGTTCTACGTCAAGCTGCCCAGCGGCAAGATCGTCCAGTCGTTCGTGGCCAACGCCGAGCGCCAGGGCGCGCGTCCGACCTGGGACGACGAAGTGTTCGTGTGGTGGGAAGACGACAGCGGCGTGGTACTGCGCTCATGAAAATTCGAAAGATCAAACGGGCCTTGCATCGCATGACCCCGGAGGGCCGCCACATCGTGATCGGTGTGCCGTTCCTGTGGCTGTTCCTGTTCTTCATGCTGCCGTTCTTCATCGTCCTGAAGATCAGCTTCGCTGAAGCCGACGTGGCGATCCCGCCCTATACCGAGATCTACAGCTACGTCGAAGACAAGATCCAGCTGGTGCTGAACCTGGCCAACTATGGATTGCTCGCTGAAGACGAGCTGTACCTGGCGGCCTATGTCGGATCGCTGAAAGTGGCGTTGATCAGCACCGTGCTGTGCCTGCTGATCGGCTACCCGATGGCGTACGCCATCGCCAATGCGCGCAAGGACATTCAGACGGTACTGCTGCTGCTGATCATGATGCCGACCTGGACCGCGATCCTGATCCGCGTCTACGCCTGGATGGGCATCCTCAGCAACAACGGGCTGCTCAACAGCTTCCTGATGTGGCTGGGGCTGATCGACCAGCCGCTGCAGATCCTCAACACCAACCTGGCGGTGTACATCGGTGTGGTCTATTCGTACCTGCCATTCATGATCCTGCCGCTCTTCGCCAACCTCGTGAAACATGATCAGAGCCTGCTGGAAGCGGCCTCCGACCTGGGTTCGAGCACCTTCAACAGCTTCTGGAAAATCACCGTGCCGCTGTCGAAGAACGGCATCATTGCCGGCTGCATGCTGGTGTTCATTCCGGTGGTGGGCGAGTTCGTCATCCCTGAACTGCTCGGCGGTCCGGAAACCCTGATGATCGGCAAAGTGCTGTGGCAGGAGTTCTTCAACAACCGCGACTGGCCGGTGGCTTCGGCCTTGGCGGTAGTGATGCTGGCGATCCTGATCGTGCCGATTCTGCTGTTCAACCGTAGCCAGGCAAGAGAAATGGAGGGCAGGGCATGAAACGTTTCGGTTTCTCGAAGCTGATGCTGGTACTGGGCCTGCTGTTCATCTACCTGCCGATGGTGATTCTGGTCATCTACTCGTTCAACGCCTCCAAGCTGGTGACGGTCTGGGGCGGCTGGTCGGTGAAGTGGTACGTTGGCCTGCTCGACAACACCCAACTGATGAGCGCGGTGATGCGTTCGCTGGAAATCGCCCTGTACACCGCAGTGGCGGCCGTGGCCCTGGGTACCCTGGCAGCCTTCGTGCTGACCCGGGTCACCCGCTTCAAGGGCCGCACGCTGTTCGGCGGCCTGGTCACCGCGCCGCTGGTGATGCCCGAGGTGATCACCGGTCTGTCGCTGTTGCTGCTGTTCGTGGCCATGGCGCAGATGATCGGCTGGCCCCAGGAGCGCGGCATTGCCACCATCTGGATTGCCCACACCACGTTCTGCGCCGCCTATGTGGCGGTGGTGGTATCGGCACGCCTGCGTGAGCTGGACCTGTCGATCGAAGAGGCGGCCATGGACCTGGGTGCGCGGCCGTGGAAGGTGTTCATCCTGATCACCATCCCGATGATCGCGCCCTCGCTGGCGGCGGGCGGCATGATGTCGTTCGCCCTGTCACTGGATGACCTGGTACTCGCCAGCTTCGTTTCCGGGCCGGGCTCGACCACCTTGCCGATGGAAGTGTTCTCCGCAGTGCGCCTGGGTGTGAAACCCGAGATCAACGCCGTGGCGAGCCTGATCCTGCTGTCGGTGTCGCTGGTGACCTTCTTCGTCTGGTACTTCAGCCGCCGGGCGGAAGAGCGTCGGCGCAAGGCGGTGCAACTGGCGATCGAGGAAGCGGCTGCTGGTAGCGGGGGTATGCCGCTGGTCAAGCGGCCTGCCCTTTCCTGAGGCAATGGCCCGGCATGACAATCCGCTCGTGCCGGGCTTGATGGGATGCTGTCTGGCCGCAGGCAGCGGCCATCACGCCGACCCCTCGTTCCGCCCGCCGCGCAATTAATGAACCCCCGCGTACTCGCACGGTCGCATTTCACGAATCATTTGCGCGCAAACAAGGAGCGAGCATGACGGTAATGCGTCCGTTGATGGTCGTGTGCCTGGGCCTGGCATTCACGCTCACCGGCTGTGAAAAAGAGCCAGAAAGCCCAGTGCTGCCCCGCGTCGGGGTCTTGTGCGTCGAACCGCAGAATTTTGCAGCGTCAGTGGTGCTCACCGGTGACGTGCAGGCGCGCGTGCAGACCGATCTGTCATTTCGCGTCGGCGGCAAGATCATTTCCCGCAGCGTCGATGTGGGCGACCACGTCAAGGCTGGCCAGGTGCTGGCCCGGCTCGATCCCAAAGACTTGAAGAACAACGTCGAATCGGCCAAGGCTGAAGTGTTCGCGGCCCAGGCGCGCGTCTCGCAAACAGCCGCAGCGTTCGTGCGTCAGGAAAAACTGCTGCCCAAGGGCTATACCAGTCGCAGTGAATACGATGCCGCCCAGGCTGCCCTGCGCGGCAACCAGAGCGGCTTGAAAGCGGCCCAGGCGCAATTGGCCAATGCCAACGAACAATTGAGCTATACCGCGCTGGTTTCTGACACCGATGGCGTCATCACCCAGCGCCAGGCCGAGGTCGGCCAGGTGGTGCAGGCGACCATGCCGATCTTCCGCCTGGCCGCCGATGGCGACCGCGACGCGGTGTTCAACGTCTACGAGTCCCTGTTGATGAACCCGGCCAGCAACGAAAGCCTGACGGTGCACCTGCTGGAAAACCCCAGCGTGCAGGCGCAAGGCGCGGTGCGTGAAGTGACGCCGACCGTGTCCGCGCAAAGCGGCACGGTACAGGTCAAGGTGGCGCTGCGCGATGTGCCGGCGGCCATGCCCCTTGGCGCACCTGTGACCACCAACGCCAGCGGTCAGGGCCAGCCCAGCATCGAGCTGCCATGGTCGGCGCTGAGCAAGACCCTGCGAGCGCCTGCAGTGTGGATCGTCGGCGACGGCGACAAGGTCGAGCTGCGTCCGGTACGCATCGCCCGTTACCTGACCGGCAAGGTCATCATCAGCAGCGGCATCAAGCCCGGAGAAACCGTGGTCATCAACGGTGCGCAACTGCTGCACCCTGGCATGCAGATCGAACAGGTCGCGGCCAAGGACGGAGGGGCGTTGCCATGAAGCGCGTGTTGTTGATGCTTGCCAGTGCCTGCCTGTTGGCCGGTTGTGGGCATGACGAAGAAAAGCCCGAACCCATACGCCCGGTGCTGTCGACTGTGGTCGATCAGCAGTCCCAGGCGCAGTTGGGCCGTTTCGCTGGCAGCATCCAGGCGCGCTACGAAAGCACCCTGGGCTTTCGCGTATCAGGCCGCATCGCTCGCCGTTGGGTCGATGTCGGTACCTCGGTAAAGGCCGGCGATACCCTCGCTACCCTCGATCCGACCGATCAGCAGAACCAGCTGCGCGCCGCCGAAGGCGACCTGGCGCGCGTGCAGGCCCAGCAGATCAACGCCCAGGCCAACGCCGGCCGACAGCAACAGCTGTATGACCGGGGCGTCGGCGCCCAGGCGCAGCTGGACATCGCCCAGACCGACCTGAAAACCGCCAACGCCTCCATGGCCCAGGCGCAGTCGTCGGTCAGCCAGGCCCGTGATCAATTGGGCTACAGCGTACTCAAAGCCGATAACGCTGCGGTGGTGACCGCTTGGCACGTCGAGGCCGGGCAAACGGTCAGCGTTGGCCAGGAGGTCGTCACCCTGGCCCGTCCCGATGTCAAAGAAGCGGTCATCGACCTGCCGATTGCCCTGGCCGACCAGCTCACCCCGGCCATGACCCTCACGGTCGCCTCGCAGCTCAACCCCCAGCTCAGCACCACTGCCAGCCTGCGCGAGCTCGAGCCCCAGGCCGATGCCACTACCCGTACGCGCCGCGCCCGCCTGAGCCTGACGTCCACGCCACCTGGCTTCAACCTTGGCACCTCGGTCAGCGTCAGCCTGACCTCACCGGTCAGCGCGCGCAGCGATCTGCCGCTCACTGCCTTGCTCGAGCGTGATGGCAAGGCCCAGGTGTGGGTGGTCGATCCGCAGCAGAAAACGGTCAACCTGCGCGACGTCACCGTGATCGAGCGCAGCGAAACGCGCGTGGTGCTGGGCGCTGGCCTGCAACCGGGCGATCGGGTGGTGATCGCCGGCGCCAACAGTCTCAAGCCAGGCCAGAAGGTCACGTTCGACGAGGAAACACGATGAAAGGCGGCTTCAACCTCTCTGAATGGGCGCTGCGCCATCAGTCGTTCGTCTGGTACCTGATGTTCGTCGGCCTGCTGATGGGGGTGTTCTCCTACTTCAACCTTGGCCGTGAAGAGGACCCGTCGTTCACCATCAAGACCATGGTCATCCAGACCCGCTGGCCCGGCGCGACCCAGGACGAAACCCTTTATCAGGTCACCGACCGCATCGAGAAGAAACTCGAAGAACTCGACTCGCTCGACTACGTGAAGAGCTACACCCGCCCCGGCGAGTCGACGATCATGGTGTTCCTGCGTGACACCACCAAGGCTGGCGACATCCCGCAGATCTGGTACCAGGTGCGCAAGAAGGTCCAGGATATCCGCGGCCAGTTCCCGCAAGGCATCCAGGGGCCGTCGTTCAACGACGAGTTCGGTGATGTGTATGGGTCGATCTACGCCTTCACTGCCGATGGCCTGAGCATGCGTCAGCTGCGCGACTACGTCGAGCAGGTGCGTGCCGAGGTGCGCGAGGTGGCCAACATCGGCAAGGTCGAAGTGGTCGGCACGCAGGATGAAGTGCTCTACCTCAACTTCTCGGTGCGCAAGCTGGCCGCCCTTGGCATCGATCAGCGCCAGGTCATGCAGGCGCTGCAATCACAGAACAAAGTCACCCCGGCCGGTGTGATCGAAGCCGGCCCGGAGCGCATTTCCGTGCGCACCACTGGCCAGTTCGCATCGGAAAAAGACCTGCAGAACGTCAATCTGCGCATCAACGACCGCTTCTTCCGCCTGGCCGACATCGCCACCATCGAGCGTGGCTACGTCGACCCGCCCGCGCCCATGTTCCGTTACAACGGCCAGCCGGCGATCGGCCTGGCCATTGGCATGCAGAAGGGCGGCAACGTCCAGGAGTTCGGTGAACAGCTGAAGGTGAAGATGGACGAGGTCACCGGTGAGCTGCCGGTCGGCGTCGGCGTGCACAGCGTGTCGGAACAGGCGGCCGTGGTGAAGAAGGCCGTCGGCGGCTTTACCAGTGCGCTGTTCGAGGCGGTGATCATCGTGCTGGTGGTCAGCTTCATCAGCCTGGGCGTGCGTGCGGGGCTGGTGGTGGCCTGCTCGATCCCGCTGGTGCTGGCGATGGTCTTCGTGTTCATGGAGTACAGCGGCATCACCATGCAGCGGATCTCCCTGGGCGCGCTGATCATTGCCCTGGGCCTGCTGGTAGACGATGCCATGATCACCGTCGAGGTGATGGTCACCCGGCTGGAGGCGGGTGACAGCAAGGAGGAGGCTGCGACCTTTGCCTACAAGTCCACCGCCTTCCCCATGCTGACCGGCACCTTGGTGACGGTGGCAGGGTTCGTACCGATCGGCCTGAACGCGAGCTCGGCGGGCGAATACACGTTCACGCTGTTCGCGGTCATCGCCGTGGCGCTGCTGGTGTCGTGGGTCGTGGCGGTGTTCTTCGCGCCGGTACTGGGCGTGCACATTCTCAGCGACCGCAACGTGAAGAACCACGAGAGCAAGCCCGGCCGGGTGGCGCGTGCGTTCGAGCACGGCCTGCTGTGGAGCATGCGCCACCGCTGGCTGACGGTGATCGGCACGGTGGTGCTGTTTGCGTTGGCGGTATTCGGCATGCGTTTCGTGCAGAACCAGTTTTTCCCGTCTTCAGACCGACCGGAAATTCTCGTCGACCTCAACCTGCCACAGAACGCGTCGATCGAAGAAACCCGTCGCACCGTCGACCGGCTTGAAGCCACGCTCAGGGACGACAAGGACATCGACCACTGGAGCACCTACATCGGCCAGGGTGCCATCCGCTTCTACCTGCCGCTGGACCAGCAGTTGCAGAATCCCTATTACGCGCAACTGGTGATCGTCAGCACCGGCCTGGAGCAGCGCGGCGAACTCATTGCACGGCTCAAGGAGCGCCTGCGCAAAGACTTCGTCGGCATCGGCAGCAACGTGCAGTCGCTGGAAATGGGGCCGCCCGTGGGCCGGCCGATCCAGTACCGCGTCAGCGGCAAGGACATCGACCAGGTCCGCCGTCACGCCATTGACCTGGCCACGGTGCTCGACGCCAACCCCAACATCGGCGACATGATTTTCGACTGGAACGAGCCGGGCAAGGTGCTGCGCGTCGACATCGCCCAAGACAAGGCCCGCCAGCTGGGGCTGTCGTCCGAAGACGTGGCCAACGTGATGAACAGCATCGTCAGCGGCGCGCCGGTGACCCAGGTGAACGACGAGATCTACCTGATCGATGTGGTGGCGCGCGCCCAGGACAGCGAACGCGGCTCGCCCGACACGCTGCAGAACCTGCAGATCGTCACCCCCAATGGCACTTCGATTCCGCTGCTGGCCTTCGCCACGGTGCGCTATGAAATGGAGCAGCCGCTGGTGTGGCGCCGCGACCGCAAACCGACCATCACCCTCAAGGCTTCAGTACATGGCGACATGCAGCCCACCGACCTGGTGGCGCAGCTGAAACCGAAGATCACGGAATTTGCCGACAAGCTGCCGAGCGGTTACGACGTGGCAGTGGGCGGCACGGTGGAGGAGAGCGGCAAGGCCCAGGGGCCGATCGCCAAGGTGATTCCGCTGATGCTGTTCCTCATGGCGACCTTCCTGATGATCCAGCTGCACAGCGTGCAGAAGCTGTTCCTGGTGATCAGCGTGGCGCCGCTGGGCCTGATCGGCGTGGTGCTGGCGCTGGTGCCCACCGGTACGCCCATGGGCTTCGTGGCGATCCTCGGGGTGCTGGCGCTGATCGGCATCATCATCCGCAACTCGGTGATCCTGGTGACCCAGATCGATGTCTACGAGGCCGAAGGCTACGCCCCATGGGACGCCGTGGTGGAAGCCACCAACCACCGCCGCCGGCCGATCCTGCTGACCGCCGCAGCGGCCAGCCTGGGCATGATCCCCATCGCCCGCGAAGTGTTCTGGGGCCCGATGGCCTACGCCATGATCGGCGGCATCATCAGCGCCACGCTGCTGACGCTGCTGTTCCTGCCGGCGCTGTACGTGGCCTGGTACAAGATTCGTGAGCCGCAGAAGGATGGGGCTGAGTGATGGGTATGGGCCCTTCGGGTGAGCACTGAAGGTGCCCTCGTTCTGAGGTGATCGCACAGCACGGGTGGCTGGATTTCAACTACGTGTGAGCGAAACGAAGGAGCCGTCAGGCTCCTTCGTTACACAGGCTGGGCGGAAAGCTTCACACCCAGTGCATTCATCTCCTTGACGAGGGTGTCGTACCTGGGCTTGGTGTCGGGTGGCCGCGCAGAGAACGCTTGTGCGACGTTAGTTGCGAAAGATCACGAAGCGGTCCTGATGGCGGCAATCGCACTTTATCGGGGAAGTACGCATCGCTTGAGTCAGGCCGGCTGCGCCGTCCATCGCGACTAAAGTCGCTCCTACTCCGATCGCATGATGCTGCTGGGCTCTCTCAGGCTGACCCCGATTCGTGGCCCACCCCTTGTAGGAGCGACTTCAGTCGCGATGGACGGCGCAGCCGGCCCAGTGCAGGCAACCCTGGTTCAGCGGGCAGAACTCGCCCGACTAGTCCCTTGAATCGGAAGTGAATGAACGACAGGTTTTACAAAAAAATATTCCAATCAACAATTTATGATCATTTCCAGGCGTCCGCATGCCACAAGGCACCGCATGCACTTTCACCGGCTCGCATTAGGCCGGCCTGTCCAGCGTGACAGAAGAATGACGCGATTCCGATGCCTTAAAAAGTTATATAAAAATTCCTAAATATTCTTTTTAAGAATATTCCACCCTCATTACTATTGCCCTCACGCCAGGCGCAATATCCCCTTCGACGATGCCCGGCACCTCATTACTGGAGAACGAGCATGAGTGCCAACCTGCGCAGCATCGACGCACAAGACGAAGCCACCCTTCTGCGGGAAATCCAGAACGCGTTGCGCAATCTGCGCTTTGGCGCGGTGGAGATCACCGTGCACAACGCGCAGGTGGTGCAGATCGAGCGCAAGGAAAAATTCCGCCTGCAGCAGCCCGGCACCAAGCCCGGTTGACGCCGCTGTTTCGCCTCTCAAAAAAAATGCCAATCGGGAGCTTCACCATGTCCATCCGCCGTTTCGCGCTGGCAGCCATCGCCAGCGCCGTGTTTGCCGGTTCCGCCGTTGCCAAGGATTACGAACTGCTCAACGTGTCCTACGATCCCACCCGCGAGCTGTACCAGCAGTACAACGCTGAATTCATCAAGCATTGGCAGCAGACCCACCCCGACGACAAGGTGAAGATCCAGCAGTCCCATGGCGGCTCGGGCAAGCAGGGCCGGGCGGTGATCGATGGGCTGCGCGCCGACGTGGTGACCCTGGCCCTGGCCGGTGACATCGACGAAATCGCCAAGCTCGGCAAGACGCTGCCGGAGAACTGGCAGACCCGCCTGCCTGACGCCAGCACGCCGTACACCTCGACCATCGTGTTCCTGGTGCGCAAGGGCAACCCCAAAGGCATCAAGGACTGGGGCGACCTGGTCAAGAAAGACGTCTCGGTCATCACGCCCAATCCCAAGACCTCCGGTGGCGCCCGCTGGAACTTCCTCGCCGCCTGGGCCTATGGCCTGAAGAGCGGTGGCAGCGAAGACAAGGCCAAGGCCTACGTGCAGGAGCTGTTCAAGCACGTGCCGGTGCTCGATACCGGCGCGCGTGGCTCGACCATCACCTTCGTCAACAATGGTCAGGGTGACGTGTTGTTGGCCTGGGAAAACGAGGCATTTCTGGCGCTGAAGGAAGACGGCGGCGCTGACAAGTTCGACATCGTCGTGCCGTCGCTGTCGATCCTGGCCGAACCGCCGGTGGCCGTGGTCGACAAGAATGCCGAGAAGAAGGGCAATACCGAAATCGCCACCGAATACCTCAAGCACCTGTACAGCCCGGCAGGTCAAAAAATCGCAGCCGAAAACTTCTACCGTCCACGTGACGAGAACGTCGCGGCCGAGTATGCCAAGCAGTTCCCGACACTCGACCTGGTGACCATCGACAAGGACTTCGGCGGCTGGAAAACTGCGCAGCCCAAGTTTTTCAATGACGGCGGTGTGTTCGACCAGATCTACCAGGCGCAATAATTCGGTGGTTCACCCTGCCGGGCTTGATCTGCAAGGTCTTGGCGTACGATCAGTCAGCGTTGAACACAGCAGCGCCTGATCTTTGCGTCAGCACTTCTGACTCAGGGCCTGGCAACACCCTTCAGTAGCCTGCACCGGCCCGGAATCGACTCCGGGCCTCGTGCGTTCAACCAGGGACTTTTATGTCGCGACGTATTTCCCCCGTCATACCCGGCTTCGGGCTGACGCTGGGTTACACCTTGGTGTACCTCAGTCTGATCGTGCTGATACCGCTGTCGGCCATGTTCATCCATGCTTCGCAGCTGACCTGGGAGCAATTCTGGGCCATCGTCACCGCGCCACGTGTGATCGCTGCGCTCAAGCTCAGCTTTGGCACCGCGTTGCTCGCGGCCATCCTCAATGGCCTGATCGGCACCCTGCTGGCCTGGGTGCTGGTGCGCTACACCTTCCCCGGGCGCAAGGTCATCGACGCGATGATCGACCTGCCCTTCGCCTTGCCCACGGCCGTGGCGGGTATTGCCCTGACGGCGCTGTATGCGCCCAATGGCTGGGTCGGGCAGTTCGCCACCGACCTGGGCTTCAAAATCGCCTACACCCCCATCGGCATTACCCTGGCACTGACTTTCGTCACCCTGCCGTTCGTGGTGCGCACGGTGCAGCCGGTGCTGGCCGACATTCCCCGCGAAGTGGAAGAAGCCGCCGCCTGCCTGGGCGCCAAACCCTTGCAGGTGTTTCGCCATGTGCTGGCGCCAGCACTGCTGCCGGCCTGGCTGACCGGCTTCGCGCTGGCCTTTGCGCGGGGTGTGGGCGAATACGGCTCGGTGATTTTCATCGCCGGTAACATGCCGATGAAAACCGAAATCCTGCCGCTGCTGATCATGGTCAAGCTCGACCAGTACGACTACACCGGCGCCACGGCCATCGGCGTGCTCATGCTGGTGGTGTCCTTCATCCTGCTGCTGCTGATCAACCTGCTGCAGCGGCGCATCGAAACCCCATGAAGGAGGCCCTGGCTCATGTCTAGTTCATCCCTTGGCGCAACCGCCAGCGCCAATGCCGCCCGCCGCGGCAGTGCCACTGCGCGGCGCGTGCTGATCATTTCGGCGTGGCTGGTGTTTGCGCTGTTCCTGCTGCTGCCGCTGTTCATCGTTGTCTCACAGGCGTTGAAGAACGGCTTTGGCACGTTCTTCGAGGCCATCTTCGAGCCCGACGCCCTGGCCGCGTTGCAGCTGACCTTGCTGGCGGTGGTGATTTCCGTACCGCTGAACCTGGTGTTCGGCCTGAGCGCCGCGTGGTGCGTCAGCAAGTACACCTTCCGTGGCAAGAGCATCCTGGTGACGCTGATCGACCTGCCGTTCTCGGTCTCACCGGTGATCGCCGGTCTGGTCTATGTCCTGATGTTCGGTGCCCAGGGCCTGTTCGGGCCGTGGCTGCAGGACCACGACATCCAGATCGTGTTCGCCTTGCCGGGCATCGTGCTGGCGACCATCTTCGTCACGGTGCCGTTCGTGGCCCGCGAGCTGATCCCGCTGATGCAGGAACAGGGCACCCAGGAAGAAGAAGCCGCGCGCTTGCTTGGCGCCAATGGCTGGCAGATGTTCTGGCACGTGACCCTGCCGAACATCAAATGGGGCCTGATCTACGGCGTGGTGCTGTGCACGGCGCGCGCCATGGGCGAGTTCGGCGCGGTGTCGGTGGTGTCCGGGCACATCCGCGGCGTCACCAACACGCTGCCGCTGCACGTCGAGATCCTCTACAACGAATACAACCATGTCGCGGCCTTCAGCGTGGCCAGCTTGCTGCTGATCCTGGCGCTGTTCATCCTGCTGCTCAAGCAGTGGAGCGAATCCCGCATTAACCGCCTGCGCCACACCGCAGCGGAGGACTGATAAATGTCGATCGAAGTTCGTAACGTCAGCAAGCGCTTCAACAGTTTCCAGGCCCTGAACGCCATCAACCTGGATATCCACAGCGGCGAGCTGGTCGCATTGCTCGGCCCGTCGGGCTGCGGCAAGACTACCCTGCTGCGCATCATCGCCGGTCTGGAAACCCCGGATCAGGGCAGTATCGTCTTCCACGGTGAAGATGTGTCCGGGCATGACGTGCGTGATCGCAACGTCGGTTTCGTGTTCCAGCACTACGCGCTGTTCCGCCACATGAGCGTGTTCGACAACGTCGCCTTTGGCCTGCGCATGAAGCCCAAGGGCGAGCGCCCCAACGAAAGCCAGATCGCGGCGAAGGTGCATGAGCTGTTGAACATGGTGCAGCTGGACTGGCTGGCCGATCGCTACCCGGAGCAATTGTCCGGTGGCCAGCGCCAGCGCATCGCCCTGGCCCGTGCCCTGGCGGTGGAGCCCAAGGTGCTGCTGCTCGACGAACCCTTCGGCGCGCTGGACGCCAAGGTGCGCAAGGAGCTGCGCCGCTGGCTGGCGCGGCTGCACGAGGACATCAACCTGACCTCGGTCTTCGTCACCCACGACCAGGAAGAAGCCATGGAAGTGGCCGACCGCATCGTGGTGATGAACAAGGGCGTGATCGAGCAGATCGGCTCGCCAGGCGAGGTGTACGAAAAGCCTGCCAACGACTTCGTCTACCACTTCCTCGGCGACTCCAACCGTCTTAGCCTCAGTGAAGGGCAGCATGTGCTGTTCCGCCCGCACGAGGTGTCGTTGTCGCGCCATGAAACCGAAGGTCATCATGCGGCAGAGGTGCGTGATATCCGCCCGCTTGGCGCGACCACACGGATCACCCTGAAAGTGGAGGGGCAGAGCGAGCTGATCGAGGCCGAGGTGGTCAAGGATCACGACAGTCTCACGGGATTGGCCCGTGGGGAAACCTTGTTCTTCCGGCCCAAGGTCTGGCAGCAGGTGCAGGATGTCTGAAGCGGTCTGGCGGGCTACCGCCGCTCTGTAGCGGCGGTCGCCGGCGGCCACAAGCGGTCTGGCTTGCACGCTGTTCAGGACTGACCGCTCATCGTGCAATGACAGCGCAGCCATTCCCGCCGGGGCCATCGAGGCCCCGGCGTTCTTTTGGCGCTCGCTGATCGATGACAGCAAGGATTTCGTCTCGCCGCAGAATCTGCTTCACTGGCTGGCCTCTTGCCCAAGGATGACCGCGGCCATGACCACCCTTCAGCGCAATCACTTCAGCCATTCCCACCCGATCCTCACCCGCCCGCATGACAACGACCTGCACGGTCATGTGTCCGGCGCCACCGTGCACGGTTACTTCGAGACCGCATTGCAGGCGTTTCTGCTGCAGGAAGCCGGTCTTGACCTGCGCGAAGGGCCACTGGCGGTGTTCGTGGTCAGTTCATCCGCCGATTTCTTTGCGTTGCCAGGCTTTCCCGACATGCTCGAAGTGGCGGTGGGCGTGAGTCGCCTGGCCGGCAGCACGGTGGAGTACCAGCTCGGTCTGTTCCGCCCCGGCGAGCCGGAACCCTGCGCGGTGGGGCGGGTAGTCCAAGTGTTCGTCGAGCGCAACAGTGGGCGTCCAGCCGGGCTGCCGGACACCTTGCAGCAGGCCTTGGCGGCGCTGCAGTTGCCCTTGCAGGCATGAAAAAGGCCCTGTCCGTGGAACAGGGCCTGCTTCGATGCGACTCGCCTGCCGACTCAGCGGTGGTGGCGGTGATGGCCTGGGCCGGGGTGCTTGCGGTGACCGTAGTGACGGCCCCGGTCATGTGGGCGGCGGTCGTCGTAGCCGCGGCGGGCGCGACGGTCGTCACGGTCGGCCTCGTTGCCCATGTAGTTGCCCAGGGCACCGCCTGCACCACCGCCCGCGGCAGCGCCGATCAGGCTGCCGGTGCTGCCGCCGACCTGGCGACCGATCACGTTGCCACCGGCTGCGCCCAGGCCGCCACCGATTGCCGCTTCACCGCGCTGGCGCTTGTCTGCACCCACCGCGCTGCCGGCTGCACCGCCCAGGCCTGCACCGATGGCAGAACCTGTGCTACCGCCCATGGACTGGCCGACCACTGAGCCGAGTACCCCGCCCAGTGCGCCGCCGATACCCGCTTCAGTATTACCGCCCGCCAAGGCGGCGCCGCTGAGGAGACCGAGGGACAACAAAAGCATTGAGGTGTACTTCTTCATCGATAGCGTCTCGTAGGGATGACGGGGCGAATGTGCCGCCCGCCAGCGAGGCTGGCAATGCAAATCCGACGAATAGCACGCAAGCTAACGAAATCTGTAACCTGTTGTTTTCGCTATGAAACTTTGTTCGAAAACGCGTGTCTTACGCTACTTGAGAAAAAGCCCCGGCCGTTGCGGTTGGGGCTTTTTCGTTTGGTGCGCGACGCTCAGCGCCGGTGCCGGAGATGAGAGAGCGGCAGGCAAGTGTATTGACTTCCAAAAGCGATGCGTCCAAGCCTCTGCGGCTGATCCTGTGCCTAGGATTTCGGCAGGTTTTCGTTTTTCTCACAGGAAGCCTCAGCTCATTCATTGCCCACGAGGGTACCGGCCGCACGGGGCATGAGCTCTCCTGCCTTTTCAGCAGGTATCTTGGCGCTTTTTTGATGTTCAAGACCGCACCCTGGCAGCGTTATCTTGGCGATGCGAGCAGAAAAGTACCTGTCGAATGGCTCCAGCTCCGAATACTCGTCAGGTGCAAGCGACAATGCCGTCAGTCGTCCAATCAGGCCACAGATCCAGTCAGCGCACTGGATGGTCTGGAACAGGTGACTTTCGGCTTGGATAGGCGGCTCGATCAACGATCGGCATTTTTCCGAGGCATCCTCGAACATGGCCAGTGTGCAAACCTCCACGTTCGTCTCCCGCCACTCGTTGCCAGCACGTTGTTCGTCCAGCATGAGCATGAACGTCGACTTGCTCTGAGCGCAGTACCTGTCGATCTTGCGTACCGATTGCAGAAGCTGCCGCTTGAACGTCTCGGTCGAATCATGAGCCGCAGGGTCGTTAGTCTTGTGCTCTCCCGTGTAAAACAGGTGCCCGCCTACTTTTTCAATGTGGTTCAAGAGACGAAAGGTAGTACGACGCAACTGTTCGTACTTGACGACATTTCGAAGGGCATAAAGCTGAGAGCCTTTTTTCTCCCACTGATACGCCGGTAAATGTTTCGGATTGTCGTTGGCCAGGTCATACGCTAGAAGCTGGCATTTTGCTTTATAGAAATAGATCGCAAACTCTCGGATTTCAGTGGCAGGCAGGACCAGTCCGGCAAACCCGAAAGCCGGATGTGTTTTGTACTTGGGATGATTGCGAGACACATACTGGCCGACGTGCCCAAACTCGTCCAAGTACGCGACATAGTGCGTCATCGCTACCGGATTCCTTGCTCCAGAAACACGAAAACCCGCAGCTTTCGCTAGGCGGGTCTCGGAAGGTAGGCACGAAAGTAAGCTCTCATGCGTTAGATGCGATGATACGCAGGGTGGCAAAGGTGTCAACTTGCCTGGCGGAAAAAAGGACGCTTCAGTGATGCAAGATGATTCTTGCGGGCATTACCTCTGCGTCTTCAAATTAGCGTGTGTTGAGACTCCAGATGCCATGACCTGGCACCGGTATGTCACCCGATCAGATGATCCGCCCGTTATCCCGCGCACGCTCCAGCTTGATCGCGACCAACTTCGAGGTGGGCGTGTGGCTGCCGTCGCCGATGCTGTCCAGGGGCACCAGTGGGTTGACCTCGGGGTAGTAGGCCGCCGCTTGGCCCGCCGGGATGTCGAACGCCAGCAGGGTGAAACCGTGCACACGGCGTACGTGTTTGTCGCCCCACAGTGAAACGATGTCGATCTTCTGCCCCGGCTGGAAGCCCAGGCGGATGATGTCGGCTTCGTTGACGAAGAGCACGTCGCGCTGACCGCGCACGCCGCGGTAGCGGTCGTCCATGCCATAGATGGTGGTGTTGTACTGATCGTGGGAGCGCATCGACTGCATCACCAAGTCAGGCACCTGCCCACTGGCGAGCACGCGTGGGTCGATCAGGCTGTCGGGCAGCAGGTTGGCCTTGAAGTTGGCGCGGCCATTGCTGGTGGCCCATTGCCGCCTGCCGGCGCTGTTGCCCAGGTAGAAGCCACCGGGGTTTTTCAAGCGCACGTTGAAATCGGTGAAGCCGGGAATGGTGTCGGCGATCAGGTCGCGGATGCGGTCGTAGTCGGCCACCACCCACTGCCAGTCCAGCGGTTTCTTGCCCAGGGTCGCGGCGGCGATGCCGGCGATCACCGCAGGCTCGGAGCGCATCTGCCGCGACAGGGCCTTGAGCTGGCCGTTGGAGGCGTGAACCATGCTGAACGAGTCTTCCACGGTCACCGCCTGCGGGCCTTCGCGCTGCAGGTCGATGTCGGTACGGCCCAGGCATGGCAGGATCAGCGCGTGCTTGCCATGCAGCAGGTGGCTACGGTTGAGCTTGGTGCTGATCTGCACGGTCAGGTCGCAGTTCTGCAGGGCCTGCGCCGTGCGGTCTGTGTCGGGGGTGGCCTGGGCGAAGTTGCCGCCCAGTGCGATGAACACCTTCGAGCGACCTTCGAGCATGGCGTGAATCGCCTCGACCACGTTGTGGCCGTTGTGGCGGGGCACCTGGAAGCCGAAACGCTGCTCGATCGAATCGAGCAGCGCCGTCGATGGGCGCTCGTTGATGCCCATGGTACGGTCGCCCTGCACGTTGCTGTGACCGCGCACCGGGCACAGGCCCGCGCCCGGCACGCCAATGTTGCCGCGCAGCATCTGCAGGTTGACCAGCTCCTGCAGGGTCGGCACCGAGTGGCGGTGCTGGGTCAGGCCCATCGCCCAGCACATGATCACGCGCTTGCCACGGCAGTACATGCGCGCGGCCAGCTCGATGTCCTCCAGCGTCAGGCCCGATTGCGCCTGGATGTGCTCCCACGGCGTCGCATCGACCACCGCCAGGTACTCGTCGAGCCCATGGCCATGCTCGGCGATGAAGGCGTGGTCGAAGATCGCCGGCTCGCCCTTGGCCTGAGCTTCACGTTCCCACTGCAAGGTGAACTTGGCCATGCCGCGCATCAGCGCCATGTCGCCACCCAGGGCCGGGCGGAAGAACGCGGTATTGGTCGGTTTGTCGCTGTTGGTGAGCATTTCCAGCATGTGCTGCGGGTGCTGGAAGCGCTCCAGGCCACGCTCCTTGAGCGGGTTGATGCAGACCACCTGGGCACCGCGTTTGACCGCATCGCGCAGCGGGTCGAGCATGCGTGGGTGGTTGGTGCCGGGGTTCTGACCCCAGACGAAGATCGCGTCGGCGTGCTCGAAGTCGTCGTAGGTGACCGTGCCCTTGCCGACGCCAACGCTCTGCCCCAGTGCCACGCCACTGGCTTCGTGGCACATGTTCGAGCAGTCAGGGAAGTTGTTGGTGCCGTAGGCGCGTACGAACAGCTGGTACAGGTACGCCGCCTCGTTGCTGGCCCGGCCCGAGGTGTAGAACTCGGCCTGATCAGGGCTCTCCAGACCATTGAGGTGCTGGGCGATGAGGGCGAAGGCGCCATCCCAATCGATGGGTTTGTAGCGGTCGCTGGCCGCATCGTAGACCATCGGCTCGGTCAGGCGGCCCTGGTATTCGAGCCAGTAGTCGCTTTGCTCGCGCAACGCGCTGACGCTGTAGCGGGCGAAGAACGCGGCATCGACGCGGCGCTTGGTGGCTTCCCAGTTGACCGCCTTGGCGCCGTTCTCGCAGAACTTCACCATGCCGCTTTCCGGGGAATCGCCCCAGGCGCAACCGGGGCAGTCGAAGCCGCCGTTCTGGTTGGTCTTGAGCATCGCGCGCAGGTTCTTCAGCGCGTTGTCGCTGCCGATCCAGGCCTTGGTCACGCTGATCAGCGCGCCCCATCCGCCGGCAGGGCCGGGATAGGGCTTGTAGCGCGGGCTGGAAGCGGGGGCGTTGTCGGGCATTTTCTGATGCGAACTCACGGCTTATTACTCCGACGCGGGGCTGTAGACCCGCGGTGCACTGTGTTTGGGCAAATGAATCAGGTTCAGGTTGTGCTTGCGTGCCCATTGCAGGGCAAGACCGGTGGGCGCCGAGAGGCTGACCAGGGTCTGGATACCGGCGCGCAGGACTTTCTGGATCAGTTCCAGGCTGCAGCGGCTGGTGACGATGGCCAGGCCACCGGTCGCGTCGGTGCGCTGGCGCAGCAGGGCGCCGATCAGCTTGTCCAGAGCGTTGTGCCGGCCGATGTCTTCACGGCCCATCAGCAGTTCGCCGTTGCGGTCCATGAACAGCGCGGCGTGGACGGCCCCGCAGTGCTGGCCCAGCGGCTGAAAGGCATCGATGCGCTGGCGCAGGTCGATCAGCCAGTGCGCGGGCGGCAGGGCCGCACCGGGCAGCACGTCGAGGTCAGGCAGCGCCTGCTCCAGGGCCTCGACGCCACACAGGCCGCAACCACTGGTGCCGGCCAACTGGCGACGCTGATCCTTGAGCTTCCAGAACGCGCGGCTCGCGATCTCGACGTCGGCGTACATCGCCGAGCCGCTGCCGGAAAGCTTGATGTCGTAGATGTCGTCGGTGCTGGCCACCAGGCCGCTGCCAATGCTGAAGCCGACCACGAAGTCGTCCAGATCGGTGGGGCTGACCAGCATGACCGCCTGGTTCAGGCCGTTGTAGGCGATGGCCAGCGCCACCTCTTCAGCCAGCGGCGTGGACGCACGCTCGCGATCGCTGAGCTGGACGTAGTCATAAAGGTTGCTGGCGGCAGGCAATGAGAGCGAGGTGGATGCCGCGCAGACCGGAGGTTTGCTGTTCATCAAGGCGGATCACCAGGGTTGTATACGCGTTCTAGCCTATGCCCCTGGGCAACACACGTCTAATCGCTTGATTCGATACGCTGATAGACCGCGTCGATCAGTCGCACCCTGGCTGACGTTGTGCCGGTCCTGATGACCTGACCCTTCTCGCTAGAGCGCCTCGACCAGGGCTTTGACCTGCTCCTGCCGTTCCCGTTGATCGAGCCTCGCGCCGGGGTTCAGGCTCGACCACTGCGGATGCGCGCGCGCTTTGTGCAAGGCACTGGGCAGTTTGCCTTCGCGCCAGGCTTTCTCGGCGGGCGGCGGCAGTTCGATGCTGCCCATCGCCGCGTGGCCCCTGGCATCGAGTACCTGCATCAACTGCTGCTGACGCAAGGCCAGCAGGCGCAGCACATTGTCATCGACGGTCAGTTCGCGATGGCCCTTGAGTTTGCCCATCAGCCGCGCGCCGTAGCTGCGCGCCGTTTGCAGCGCACCCCCGGCGATGGCGCCGGCCAGTGCTGCCGCGCCCAGGGTCAGGCCGCCCACGAGCAGATCGACACCCGCCCCGGCCGCTGCGCCTGCTGCAACGCCGCTGCCCACCCGCACGCCCAGCTGGCGCAGGGTCTCGGGGTTGAACAGGTCATCGCCCCAGCGGCCATCGAGCAACGGCACGTCATCGGCGGCGGCGTCTTCGCGGCGGAAGGGGGACAGCGACAACAGCGCCTCGACGCAGCGCTGTTCCCGTTGGCGCACGTCCTGGCGCAAGGCCGACATGGCCTGCGCCTGGGCGGCGGGCTCGCTGTCGACGCTCCGCCGACAGGCCGCGCAATCGATCAACAGCTCCGCAATCAGGCGCTTGCCATTGGCATGCCGGGCCAACCGTTGCACCTGCTGATCGGCGATCAGCCGCTGCAAGGCCGGGCGGGCGTTTTCCAGCAGCAGGGCGAGGCTGTCGTACAAGCGCTGCTCGCCATCCTGCGGTGGCGCCACGCTGTCGAAGCGCACCAGCGCATGCAAGCCCAGACGCGCCAGGGCCTCGCGCCACTGCGCTTCACGGTGCTGCTCGCTGGCGACGAAGTTGAGCACCGGCAGCAAGGGCTTGCCGCAGCTGGCCAGCACTTCAAGCTCATCGCGGTACTTGGCCAGCACCGGCTCGCGGGCATCGATCACGTACAGGCCGGCGTCGCTCGCCAGCAGCTGGCGCAGCACCTTGGCTTCCTGTTCGAAGCGCTGACGCGCTTCGCTGCCTTGCAGAAACCGTTGCAGCCGCGCCGGCCCATCAAGGCGCTCACCCGGGCGCTCCAGCCGCTCCAGATGCTCCAGCAGGGCGATGGCATCTTCCAGCCCAGGCGTGTCGTACAGTTCAAGCAGTGACTCGCCATCCACCGACAGCCGGGCACCTTCCACATGGCGGGTGGTGCTGGGGCGATGCGAGACCTCGCCAAACGCGACGTCACGGGTCAGGGTGCGCAGCAGGGAGGTCTTGCCGACGTTGGTGTGGCCGACCAGGGCCAGTCTCAGGGGCTCGGTCATGGCAGTGCTCCAGATTGGTCGAGGTGGGCGGCAGTGAGGGGTGAAGGCAGTGGCGGGAGCTGGACTGATGAGGCGCACGCGGCTCGATCAAGCGATGGGTCAATCCTGCAGTGGATGGCGTGCGCGGGCGCGAGTCTCAGCGCTTCAGTCATGACCGTGCTCCAACCACGTCACAGGCAGGCTGTCGCTGTGTGCCAGGCCCAGGCGTTCAAGCGCTTCATGCCAGTCACCCAAGCGGGCGGGTTCCAGGCGTTCGCCCGGCACCGCCGGCAGCAGCCAGATGCGCGTGGCGCCGGCATTGCGCGCCAGTTCCGCGAGCAGCGCCAGGCTGCCGCGGTCGGGCG